>JALZLQ010000196.1 GCA_030858605.1 Chloroflexota bacterium | reverse complement strand
GTCTGGCGCTCCAGCCCGCGCGTGCCATCGACCACCATCAGAGCCGCATCCACGGCCCACAGCGTCCGGTAGGTGTCCTCACTGAAGTCCGCGTGACCGGGTGCATCGACCAGGTTGAACAGCCACCCGTCGGACTCCAGGCGGAGCACCGTGGAGCTGATGGAGATGCCGCGCCGTCGCTCGATCTCCATCCAGTCGGAGACCGTGGAACGCGCCCGGCGCCGCGCCGTGACGGAACCTGCCTCGCGCAGCGCACCGGCGTGCAGCAGGATCTTCTCGGTGAGCGTCGTCTTGCCTGCGTCCGGGTGGCTGATGATGGCGAAGGTTCGGCGCCGGGCAGCCTCGGCCGCCCCGCGCGGAGTGGCGTCGCGAACGGTCTCGAGCTGGAGTGCGGTCGGCGTGGTCACGCAAGGTCTCTGAAGATGAGGAGGCACGCAGGGTGCTGTTAAAGCCTGGGCAGCTGGCGCGGCGCTACCTGGCGCCGTGATCTTACTCCAGGTGCGATCCAGCTCTCCTTCATCGGCTCGGCTCGGTCAGATAGCAGCACGTGACGGGAGATGCCAGTGGCAGTTGCGGCTCAGCGTTCCCCGACGACCAAGGCGAAGGCAAGCCCGTCGTAGCCCTTGCTACCGACCGTCTGGATCACGGTCGCAGCCAGGCGCGGCTCAGCGGCCACCATCTCCAGGAAGCGGCGCACGCCGCGGACCCTCGGGTCACTGTCGGCGGCATCCATCACCGCGCCACCGCGCACGACATTGTCAGCCACGATCAGGCTGCCTGGTCGCGTGAGCCGCAGAGCCTCGCCAAGGTAGTCGGGATAGCCCTCCTTGTCGGCGTCGATGAAGACCAGGTCAAAAGGCCCGCCGCCCTCGGCGACCAGATGCGCCAGCGACTCGGACGCGGGGCCCACGCGGATCTCCACGAGCTCGGCCAGACCAGCGTGCTCGAGGTTGGCGCGAGCTACCTGGGCATGTCTCGGATCCAGCTCCAGCGTTACCAGCCGGCCATCGGGCGGCAGCGCCCCCGCCAGCCATATGGTGCTGTAGCCGCCCAGCGTGCCCACCTCAAGGATGGTACGTGCCCCCTTGAGGCGCGCCAAAAGGTGCAGCAGCTTGCCTTGGTTGGCGGCCACCTGGATAGGCGGTAAACCGCCGGCTGCGCTGGCCCGGAGCGCCGCCTCCAGTGAATCGTCGGGTGCCACGAGCAGATCGCTGAGGTAGCCATCGACGGCGGTCCATCGTTCCTGGTTCATGAGTCCCTCTTACGGTGGCACATCTCGTCACAGCCCCGCAGACTGATGTGATGGAAGTGCTGATCATCGGCGGCGGTCCGGCCGGGGTCACGGCTGCGCTCCGGGCCGCGGATCTCGGTGCCAGAGTGACGCTCCTGGAGCGGACATGGCTGGGCGGCACCTGCACCGACGACGGCTGCGCCCCGACACGCGTCCTGGCGCGCGCGGCAAGGCTGGTGCGCGACGCGGCCCAGGCTTCAGCCTACGGCATCGCCCTGCCGCCGGCCAAGGTCGACCTCGCCGCGCTGCTGAGCGAAACGCAGCGCATCGTCTATCGCCTGCACGAGAAGAAGCAGCTCCGTCACCACCTGGAGCGCGTCGGTGTGACGGTCCATGAAGAGACCGGCGACGCCAGGTTCTTAGGAGGACTCGCGGTCGGTCTCCCTGACGGACGTCGCTTCGAGGCGGAGCGCATCATCGTCTGCGTGGGCGGACACGCCCGGCGCCTGCCCATCCTCGGCGGGGAGCTGGCGTTGACGCACAGCGACATCTGGGGTCTCGACCGCCTGCCCGAGTCGATGTCCATCGTGGGCGGAGCGGCCACCGGCGTGCAGCTGGCCACCATCTTCGACTCCTTCGGCACGCGGGTGCGCCTGCTGGAGCTGGCCCCGCGGTTGTTGCCCGCCGAGGATGAGCTCATCTCCAGCATCTTGTCTGCCTCGCTCAACGAACGCGGCGTGGAGGTCCTTACAGGGATCGGCGGCGTGGAAAGGCTGGAGCGACGTGGCGATGGCGTCGGCCTGGTGTATCGGGATGGGGCGGGCACGGAGCAGATCACGGTCGACGAAATGGTCGTTTTCGCGGTGGGCTGGCCGGCCAACCTGGAGGGCCTCGATCCAGGCGCCGCAGGTGTGTCTGTGGAGCGTGGACGGATCCGCGTGGATGAAACGCTGCGCACCAGCGCGGAAGGCATCTTCGCGGCGGGAGACACGACCGGCCGGATGATGCTGGTCCAGAGCGCCATCCTCGAGGGCAGCGTCGCCGCCCTGAATGCCGTGACCGATGGACAGGAAGTAGCCGGACACGGAGTCGTCCCTCACGGTGGCTTCACGGATCCGGAATACGGCAG
>JALZLQ010000179.1 GCA_030858605.1 Chloroflexota bacterium | reverse complement strand
CCCCTATCACCCTGCAGCCCTACTTCTCCAACATCTTCGTGACCTCGAAGGCGCTTTCGCCCTCGATGGCCGGCCTTATCAGCGTCGACAACGAAGGCGAGTACTATCCGGTCCTCGCTGAAGAGGTTCCCTCAGCCGACAACGGCGGCCTGACGGTGGACGAGGATGGCGAGGGCTTCACCATCACCTTGCGCATGAAGCCAGGCCTTCTGTGGTCGGACGGTGAGACGCTCGACATGAACGACTTCGCCTACACCTACCAGTGGGCCCTGGACAACGCTCTCTCAGGCAGCGGCTGCCTCGGCTGCGGCGCCGTGGTGGTGCTCCTGCCCGAGACCCCGCTCGTGGAGGAGGACGGCGAGACGCCGACACCGCTCGAGGAGCAGTACGCGCTGGAGAACCAGTACGTCCAGAGCATCGAGGTCTCGGACGATGGCCTGGAGGCCGTGGTGACCTGGCAGCGCAAGTACGCCGGCTGGCTCGGCTGGACGCAACTGGCCATCCTGCCAGAGCACTACTTCGCGGACGTCCCGATCGAAGACTCTCCGACCGCCATGCCGGTCGGCCCGGGCGTCGAGAACGTGCCCTGGAGTGGTCCCTTCGTGATCACCACGGCCAGCAGCGAGGGCATCGACTACGCGCCGAACCCCAACTGGACCGTCGATGATGGTCCCTACCTGGACACCCTCCGCTACCGCTTCTTCGGCTCGAAGGACGGCATGATCACGGCCTTCCTCAACGGAGAGGTCGACCTCATCGACAACATGACCACGGCAGACCTTGCTGCCATCGACGTCGTGGATCCCTCCATCGGTCGGGCTGAATCCAATCCCGCCTGGCAGTACGAGCACCTCGACATCAACAACTCGCGCACGGAGAAGGGCCTTGACAACCCTGACGTGCGCCGCGCCATCCACCACGCCATCAACAAGGAAGAGTTGTGGAACGTCCTGTTCCCCGGCACACCTTATGACTTGGAGGCCTGCACCAACGCCCCGCCAGGGACCTGGTGGCGCGCCGAGGAAGTGACCTGTCCCGAGTACGACCCCGAAGCGGCCGCCGCACTTCTTGACGGAGCCGGCTGGACGCTCAACGATCTGGGCCAGCGGGTCGACGCTGAAGGCATCGTCATGCGGCTCGATATGTGCACCACCTCGGGCAACCCCACCCGCCTGACGACCCTGGGCAAGGTCAGCGAGTACCTCCTCGCGGTCGGCATCCCGACCAACATCGCGACGGCCGATGCCGGCAGCCAGTACTTCGCCGGCTGGGCCGACACGACGCCCGAGACGCCGTGTTCGATCTACCGCGGCAACTTCGACATCGCCCTCTTCACCTACATCCTGGGCGGCGATCCGGGCGGCCTCTACTACGCCCTGTATCACTCGTCCCAGATCCCGTCGAATGCCAATCCGAATGGCAGCAACGACACTCGCATGAACAACCCCGAGTTGGATGAGGCCCTGGAGCTGTTCCAGACCGAAGTCGACCAGGACATCCTCCTGGAGTCGGCGGCCACCATCCAGCAGCTGTACGCCGATCTGACACCGGAGATCGCGCTGTACTACCGAGCTGAGCCGAAGGGCATCAGCGTCCACCTCGACGGCTTCCTAGCCAACCCCAGCACGGCTGGTCCGCTGTGGAACGTCAGCCAGTGGCGGTACATCCCCTGATCATCGTGATCAGGTGACCTGACCGGTCAAGCGATGCATGTGGGCGCCCTCTTGGGCGCCCACATGCGTTAACCTCCGAACCGGTGCGGGGCCCGCCTCGGGGCGAGCCCATCCATCCCAAGAACCGAGGCTAGCGGCGGGGCAACATGGGCCAGTACATCATCAGACGGTCACTCCAGGCCGTGCCGGTCATCTTCCTTATCGCGGTAGTGAGCTTCCTGCTCATGATGGCTGCGCCGGGCGGCCCGCAGGCGCAGTTCAACCAGAACCCGCGCGTGTCACCGGAAGCCGTGGAGCGGTACCTGGCACGCTGGTGCCTGGAGCGCAACCCTGACCTCCTTGGCGGCCTCCGCTCGTTCGGTGGCTGGCTGGGCGTCTGGAACTGTGACGAAGGCGGCTTCCTCACCAACGAAGGCATGCCCAACGTCCTGCCCACTTTCCTGGGCGGTGGCGACAACGGGGTGCTGCATCTGGACCTGGGTCTCTCGATGGTCCACAACCGGCCGGTGGTAGACCTGATCTTGGAGCGACTGCCCGCGACCCTCATCCTGATGTTCACCGCGTTCATCATCTGGGTAAGCGTGGCCATCACCATCGGCATCATCGCGGCGGTGAAGCGTTACTCACTGTTTGACCAAACCGTCACCCTCTTCAGCTACATCTTCTACTCGCTGCCCACGTTCTGGCTGGGCCTCGTGCTCATCTACGTCTTTGCCGTCCAGCTACGGTGGCTGCCCACCCAGGGCATCGTGGACATCAGAGAGGCGCCGGCGGCCTTCAACTCGGCACCGTACTGGGCCGCCTTCTGGCGCGATCCGATACCGCAGGTGATGGACATCGCGCGGCACCTGGTCTTGCCGGTGATGACGCTGGTGGCCGTGAGCGTCGCGGCGGACAGCCGTTTCGTCCGCTCCTCGATGCTGGACACGTTGAACCAGGACTTCGTGCGCACGGCCAAGGCCAAGGGCCTGCCCCAGCGCACCGTGGTCATCCGTCATGCGCTGCGCAACGCGATGCTGCCCATCGTCACCAACGTCACCCTGCAGCTGGCATTCCTCTTCTCCGGAGCCATCGTCACCGAGACGATCTTCAGCTGGCCGGGCATGGGACGCCTGTATTTCGAGGCCGTCAACGCACGCGACTACTTCCTGCTGATGGGCATCCTTCTCATGGGATCGGTGCTCGTGGTGCTCATGAACCTGGTAGCCGATATCGTCTATGCGTGGACAGACCCACGCATCAGGTACTAGGAGGACCAGGTGGCCGTAGATGATCGTGCCGAGGTCCCGGCGCGTCGCAGTGCGCTCGCCCAACCCGACCCAGCGGCTGACAGTGAGGTCGCCCTTGAATCCCTGAGCCAGTTCCAGCTGGCGAAGCGTCGTTTCCGGCGGCACCGCCTGGCCATGATCGGCGTGGTCATCTTCCTGTTCATGGCGGGGGTCGCGGTCTTGGGTCCGGTCATCCAGCCGTACGAGTTCACGAACATCCCGGGTGCCACGCGGCCGGGCGGTGATGCGCCCAGTGCGGACCATGTCTTCGGCACGACGCGGGAAGGACGCGATGTCTTCGAGCTGGTCATCAACGGGGCCCGTATTTCGCTGGCAGTGGGCTTCTTCTCGATGCTCATCGCCGGCTTCATCGGCGTCGTGGTGGGTTCCCTGGCCGGATTCTTCGGGGGCTGGGTGGACAACTTGCTGATGCGCCTGGTGGACGTTCTCTTCGCCATCCCGTTCCTGTTCATCATCCTCATCGCCGCCCGGCTCTTCGGCCAGGGCCAGGTCCACTCGCTCATCCTGATCTTCGGCCTGCTCTCGTGGCCGCTCATCGCGCGTCTCGTGCGGGCCTCGTTCCTGTCGCTGCGGGAAGCCGACTTCGTGGACGCCGCCCGGGCCGTGGGCGTGGGCAACCTGCGCATCGCGTTCCGCCACATCCTGCCCAACGCGCTTGGCCCGGTCATCGTGGCGATGACTCTGCTGATGGCCTCCACCATCATCCTGGAGGCTTTCGTCAGCTTCCTCAACTTCGGCATCCGTGAGACCGAGGTGAGTTGGGGGAATGCGCTGGCCAACGCTCAGGCGGCGCTCATCCTGGGCAACTGGTGGTGGGCATTCTTCCCCGGCATGGCCATCGCCTTGACGGTCATCGCCATCAACTTCATCGGAGACGGATTGCGGGACGCCCTCGACCCGCGGAGTCGGGAGTGACCACTTGACCCGAACACTCGATCGGCCGCAGACCTCCACCGTGGAGGCGACCGAGAACCTGCTCGAGGTGCGAGACCTGCGGACCCACTTCCATGTCATGGATGGCACGGTCAAGGCCGTCGATGGCGTGAGCTTCGCGGTGCGCCGCGGCGAGACCCTGGGTGTGGTGGGGGAGTCGGGCTGCGGCAAGAGCGTGACGGCGCTGACCATCATGAGGCTGCTGGACTCGCCACCGGCGGAGATCGTCTCCGGCCAGATCCTCTTCGAGGGAAGGGATGTCCTCACCCTCAAGGAAGACAAGATGCGTCATCTGCGCGGCAACGAGATGGCCATGATCTTCCAGGAGCCGATGACCAGCCTCAACCCCGTCTTCACGGTGGGCGACCAGATCAGCGAACAGGTCAAGGCCCACTTGAAGGTCAAGAAGCGGGAAGCGTGGGAGCGGGCCACCGAGTCTCTCCGGTTGGTCGGTATCAGCTTCCCGGAGCGTCGGGTGAAGCAGTATCCGCACGAGCTCTCGGGCGGCATGCGCCAGCGGGTGATGATCGCGATGGCCCTGTCATGCGAGCCCAAGCTGCTCATCGCCGATGAACCGACGACCGCGCTGGACGTGACCATCCAGGCCCAGATCCTGGAGCTCATCAAGAAGATCCAGGCGGACACAGGCACGGCGCTGCTGCTTATCACCCACGACCTCGGGGTGGTCGCCGAGATGGTCCACGACGTGGTCGTGATGTACGCCGGCCGGGTGGTCGAGTCAGGCTCGGTCGAGGAGGTCCTGCTCCAGCCCAAGCATCCCTATACCGAAGGACTGCTTGCCTCCATCCCCTCCAAAGGCATGCGCGGACAGCGCCTGAACGTCATCAAGGGTGCCGTGCCGAACCCCTTCAACATGCCGGTCGGCTGCAACTTCACGCCGCGCTGCCCCTACGCCTTCGAACCATGTCCCCAGCATGACCCACGGATCGACGAAGGCGGCGGACCGCCTGCTGCGTGCTGGCTCTGGAAGCAAGCGCCCGGCTACGAGATCCCCCAGGACCTTCACGATGCCCAAGTGGCAGCGGCGCGGAAAGCCGCCCAGGCGACGACCGAGGCGGTCATACCCGTCCTCGCCTCGGCCGAGGTCGTGGGCTGATGAGCGACGTCGTGGATCGCCCGAACGGGGCAGGACCCATCCTGGAGGTCAAGGACCTCGTCAAGTACTTCCCCATCCACAGTGGCATCCTGCGCCGCCAGGTCGGCAACGTGCGTGCCGTCGACGGCGTCAGCTTCTCGGTCAACCGGGGCGAAGTCCTGGGACTCGTGGGCGAGTCCGGCTGTGGCAAGTCGACGCTGGGCCGAACCGTCCTGCGGCTGCTGCCGGCCACCTCGGGCAGCGCCTCCCTGGACGGCGAGGACATCTTCTCCAAGAAGGGTGCGGATCTGAAGCGGCTCCGACAGCGGATGCAGATCATCTTCCAGGACCCGGTCGGCTCGCTCAATCCACGGATGCCCGTCAGCGACATCATCGGGGAGGGCTTGCTGGCCCAGGCTGACAAGGAGAACCAGTGGGGCACCGGCAAGGTCCGCAAGGAGCGTGTGGGAAGGTACCTCGACGTGGTCGGGCTGCGGAGCGACTATGCCAGGCGCTTTCCCCACGAGTTCTCCGGCGGGCAGCGACAGCGGATCGGCATAGCCCGGGCGCTGGCCCTCGAGCCGGATATCGTCATCTGCGATGAGCCCGTCTCGGCGCTCGATGTCTCCATCCAGTCTCAGATCCTCAATCTGCTGCTGGACCTGCGCAACGAGTTCGGGCTGACCTACCTCTTCATCGCGCACAACCTGTCCGTCGTCCAGTACATCTCGGACCGAGTAGGCGTGATGTACCTGGGCAAGATCATGGAGATCGCCCCGGTCGAGCAGCTCTATGCGGATCCGCGCCATCCCTACTCCGTGGCGCTCCTCTCGGCCATCCCCGTGCCGGATCCGCGGCTGCGCACCCGCCGTATCGTGCTGACCGGCGATGTGCCCAGCCCCGTCAATCCGCCCTCCGGCTGCCGTTTCCGGACGCGCTGCTGGCTCAACGCTCAACTGGCACCGGCAGAGCAGGAGCTGTGTGCCACGGAAGAGCCGCCGCTGCGCGACTTCAACGCTGGTCAGCTCACGGCCTGCCACTTCGCCGAGCGGATCTCTCCCGAATCGATCAAGCGCGCGGCGCGCCTCGATATCCTTGAGACGGGCTCCGGCGGATCAGCCGACGGGGACGGGGACGGGCACGTCAGCCTCGACATCACCGATCCCCATGAGATCGAGATCGAGAAGGCCGTGCCGCACGCCTGACGGCAACGCAGCTCGGATCAGGCGGGCTCGTCGAGCCTTTCGCGACTCTGCTCAGCGAAGTGGCAAGCCACGCGGTGGCCGGCCGCCAGATCCCGCAGTGCCGGGTCCTGAGCGACGCACTCCTCCGGTGACCCGAGCCGCTCCCTGAGCCAGCAACGCGGGTGGAAGTTGCAGCCGCTGGGCGGATCCACGGGACTTGGCACGTCCCCGCTCAGGATGATGCGCTTGCGTCGCAGGTCAGGATCCGGGATGGGGATGGCCGACATCAAAGCCTGCGTGTAGGGGTGGCGCGGGTCTCGGTAGATGACCTCACGATCGGTGATCTCCGCAACGCGGCCCAGGTACATCACGGCCACGCGCTGGCTGATGTGCTCCACTACACCCATGTTGTGGGCGATGAAGACGTAGGTCAGGCCCAGCTCACCCTGTAGGTCACGCAAGAGGTTGAGCACCTGCGCCTGGATGGATACATCCAACGCGGAGACCGGCTCATCACAGACCACCAGGTCGGGCTCGAGCACGAGGGCCCGGGCGATGCCCACACGCTGGCGCTGACCACCGGAGAACTCGTGGGGATAGCGCTTGGCCTGATAGGCCTGAAGCCCGACCAGATCCATGATGCGCTGCACGCGCCTGCGTCGCTCCTTCGAATCGCCCATCCCGTGTATGCGCAGGCCGTCCCCGATGCTCTCACCGATCGGCGAACGCGGATCGAGCGAGGCGAACGGATCCTGGAAGATGATCTGCATGCGCCTTCGGAAGGGCTTCAGGGCAGGCCCGCTGAGCCGCGTGATGTCCTGCCCATCGAAGAGGATCTGGCCCGACGTCGGTTCCAGCAGCCTCAGCAGGAGCCGTCCAATGGTGGTCTTGCCGCAGCCGGACTCGCCTACCAGGCCGAGTGTTTCGCCGCGGCGCACGCGCAGGTTCACGCCATCCACCGCCCGCACCTGGGCCACAGTGCGCTGAAGGATGCCGCCCTTGATGGGGAATAGTTTGACCAGGTCGCGCACCTCGATCAGCGGCTGCTCCTCGCCCACCGGGACGGGAGCCGTATCGGCCGTCGCCAGGGCCGCGCTCACGCCGTCACGCCCATCGCGCCGGCTGCCTCGGGGAAGTGGTGGGGATCCGCACGTGGCTCGCCGTCCTGCATGTGATAGAGCCAACAGCGCACGTCGTGGCCGGCGGTGATGGGGCGCAGCTCCGGATGGGCGCGGGTGGCCAGCACGTTTCCGTGCTCCTCACGCGCCCTGCACCGCTCGGCGAAGCGGCAACCGCTGGGCAGGTCGATCAGATTGGGCACGTTGCCGGGGATCACCGCCAGCTCCTCCTTGGGCTGACCAAGGATGGGGATCGAGCCAATCAGCCCTTGCGTGTAAGGGTGCCGTGGACGTGCGAACAGGCTGCGCACATCGGTCTGCTCGACGATCTCGCCGGCGTACATCACGGCCACTCGATCACACATCTCGGCCACCACGCCCAGGTCATGGGTGATGAGGACGATGGCCGTCCCCGTCTCTCGCTGAAGCGTCCGCATCAGGTCCAGGATCTGCGCCTGGATGGTCACGTCCAGTGCCGTCGTCGGTTCGTCGGCGATGAGCAGCTCGGGCTCGCAGGCCAGAGCCATGGCGATCATCACGCGCTGCGCCATGCCGCCTGACATCTCGTGCGGGTGTGAGTCGAGACGCCGCTTGGGATCCGGTATGCCGACCATGCGCAGCAGCTCCTCGGCTCGCTGGCGGGCCGCTCGGCGCTTCATGTTGCGGTGGATCTCCAGCACCTCGCCCAACTGGAAGCCGACGTCCATGACCGGATTGAGCGAGGACGTCGGCTGCTGGAAGATCATCGCGATGCGATCGCCGCGGATGGAACGAAGTCGATCCTCACGCAGCTTCAGGAGGTCTTCGCCGTCGAACAGGACCTCCCCGCTCTCGATGCGTCCTGGCGGGTTGATGAGGCCCAGGATGGACAGCGACGTGACGCTCTTGCCGCAACCGGACTCGCCCACCAGGCCGACGATCTCCCCGCGGCGGACGCTGAAGTCCACGCCCGTGACGGCACGGACCATGCCGTCTCGCGTCTTGAACGAGGTGCGCAGGTCGCGGACCTCGAGCAGCACATCGCCGATGCTGCCGCGGTGCTCCACGGCGACCGAGGGCAGCTCCTCGATGACGCCCTGGTCAAGCGAGACCGCTGCCGTCGGGACCGAGCTGCCAGCTCCCTCCAGGGGGCCGTCTTGGGTCACCGGTTGAGCCTCGGATCGAGAGCGTCGCGAAGCCCGTCCCCCAGCAGGTTGAACGCCAGCACGGTGAGCGTCAGCAACAGACCCGGCACCAGGATGAGGTGGGGAGCGGAGAACAGCTGATTGCGCTCCAGGCCGATCATGTTGCCCCACTCGGGAATGTTCGGCGCGGCGCCCAGGCCAAGGAAGGACAGCGCGGCCACCTCGAGGATGGCGGTCGCCACCCCCAGCGTGCCCTGCACCACCATGGGTGTCATGGAGTTGGGCGCGATGCGGCGAAAGAGGATGCCGCGACCCGATTCTCCAAGGGCCCGTGCCGCCGTGACGTAATCCTGCTCTCTGACCGATAGCACGGATGAGCGCATCACCCGAGCGTAGATGGGAATGGCCACGATGCCCACCGCGAGCATCGCGTTGTTGAGGCTGCGTCCCAGGACGGTCACTATGACGATGGCCAGGAGCAGCGCGGGAAAGGCGATGAGGAAGTCCATCAGGCGCATCAGCAGGTTATCCAGCCAGCCGCCCGCGTAGCCACTGACGGCCCCGATCATGCCGCCCACGAAGATCGCGAAGACCACCGTCACGAGGCCCACCGTCAGCGAGATCTGGCCGCCGTAGAGCGCTCGACTGAAGACGTCACGTACGTTGCCGTCCGTGCCCAGGATCACCTGTGGCTGGCTCTCGGGGCAGCCCAGCAGGTGGATGCAGGGTGGCATGCGCTGGCGTGCTCCCTCGCTGATGAGCACGTCGTCGGGGGAGTAAGGCGCGATGAAACCGGCGAACAGCGCCGATCCCGCCAACACGGCCAGGATGGCCAGCCCGACCACGGCCGAGCGCTGGCGCAGGACGTTCCGTAGCGTCTCTCGCCAGCGGCTGGTCGTGCGGGTCTCGTCCCGGGCCGAGGCTGGAACGGGGGCCGGTTCGGACGCTCGGGCGGCCTGGGAGGCCGTCACGTGACGCGGATCCGCGGGTCCAGGAAGCCGTAGCTGATGTCTACCACCAGGTTCACCGCCACGTAGATCATCGCGATGATCAGGGTGAAGCCCTGGATCACGATGTAGTCGCGGGCGATGATCGACTCGAAGACGGTCCGGCCCACGCCGGTCAACCCGAAGATGGTCTCGGTCAGGACGGCGCCAGACAGCAGTGCGCCGACCGACAGGCCGATGACCGTCACCACCGGCAGCATGGCGTTCTTGAGTCCGTGCCGGAAGACCACCAGGCGATTCTGGAGGCCCTTGGCGCGTGCCGTGCGGATGTAGTCCTGGCCGAGCACATCAAGGAGGCTTGAGCGGGTCATTCGCGCGATGATGGCCATGGGGATGGTGCCCAGTGCGATGGCCGGCAGGATGAGGTGGCGCAGGGCGTCGATGAACAGGTCGAACTGGAAGGTGACCAACCCATTCAACAGGTACATGTTGGAAAGGAAGTCCAGCACGGTGCGCGGGATGCCGCCCAGGTCCCCCAGGCCCCACGCCTCCGGGATGCTCTGGAATGCGAGCCCGGGGCTCGTCCTGCCGCTGGGCGGCAACGCGAAGGCCGTGTCGCGCAAGAGGATGGCGAAGATGAAGGCAAGCAACAGCCCCAGCACGAAGACCGGGATGGAGACGCCAACATTGGCGATGACCATGGTGCCCACATCGGCCGCGGAATTGCGCCGGTAGGCAGCGATGATGCCCAACGTCATGCCCACCGAGATGGCGAAGGCGAGCGCCAGCAGCGTCAACTCCACGGTCGTGGGCAGTCGCTGCAGAAGGACCTCCGTGACCGGCTGTCCGGTTCGGATGGACTCGCCGAAGTCACCGCGTGAGAGCGAGCTGACGTAGATCAGGAACTGCTCGTGCAAGGGCTCGTTGAGCCCGAATCGCTCGGCGAAGGCAGCGCAGGCAGCTGCCGTGGCGCGCTCCCCGAGGGCCGCCTGGCAGGGATCCGCCGGGATGACCCTGGCCAGCAGGAAGACGATCACGACCACACCGGCCAGCACGGGGATGCTCAGCAGCAGCCGGCGGAGGATGAAGCGGATCATGTCAGCGCGGTCTGTCCCTTGCCCGTTGTGAGGCGGATATGGAAGGGGCGCCGCCAGTCAGGCGACGCCCCTTCCGTGCTAGCGGAAGCCTACTCCTCGGGAGGAGGGGGAGGGGTGTTGAGGTATCCGCCCCACAGGCCACTCCAGTAGTAGAAGCCACTGGTGTTGCCGATGTGGAACGGATTGGCCACATCCCACTGGACGGCATAGCTGGCGACCACGTCGCCGGCGTCCAGGGTGGCGCCGTCGTGGAAGGTCACGCCCTGGCGCAGGGTGCATGTCCAGACCGTGTTGTCCTCGTTCGGGTCGCAGCTCTCGGCGAGAGCCGGTTCCACTTCCGTGCCGTTGACCTCATAGGCGTAGAGCGACTCCATGACCTGCTCGCAGGCTCGGAGGCTCTCGCCGTCGGTCTCATCAGCGCAGTAGAGGCTGATGGGCTCGGCGTTCTGTATGAAGACCATCTGATCTCCCTCGGCGGGGGTCATGCGAGCCAGCTGCTCATTGCTGAGCGGCGAGGCCTGACCGCCCTGGACGCCCGCGAGATAGGCCGTGGCCGATCCTGCGTGCGCGATGGGGATCATCGGAACATGCTGCTTGATGGCGTTGTTGGCGGTCGTGTACGCCTCTTGACGCGTCGCCTCGTCCTCTGACGTGGCGCCCGTCGTCAGGGCACTCGTGATGTCCTCGAACTGCTCGCCGAACTGCGGGCTCGAGCCGGAGCCGAAGTGGAAGTCCAGGAAGTTGGTGATC
>JALZLQ010000174.1 GCA_030858605.1 Chloroflexota bacterium | reverse complement strand
GCCAGCCGAGTCATAGCCGCGATACTCCAGGCGCGCCAGGCCCTCGAGCAGGATGGGTGCCGCCTCACGCGGTCCGATATAGCCGACGATCCCGCACATCCGCCCGTCCTGCCTCCCTCAGAGCCGCGCCGGTCGAGCGCGGCCGCCTAGTTTAGTCGCTCGCTGGCCAGACTCCCCAAGGCATCCACCAAGGCCGTGATGCGGCCCTCATCGTCGCCCTCGATCATGATCCGCAAGGCCGATTCGGTGCCCGATGGACGGACGATGATGCGCCCCCGACCGGCGAGTTCCGCCTCGGCCGCACGAACAGCGTCGGAGAGGGCTCGGTCTGCCTCCCAGCCATCCTTGTGACGAACGGCGATGGTCCGTTGCTGCTGCGGCAGCAGCGGGACCTGTGCCGCCAGTCGGGAAAGCGGAAGGCCGGTACGCGCCATGATGGCGAGCAGCTCCAGAGCGGCCACGATGCCGTCGCCGCTGCGCGTGTGCTCCATCACGATGATGTGCCCACTCTTCTCTCCGCCCAGGCCCGCGCCCGAGACGACCATCGCGTCGTGGATGTGCTTGTCCCCGACGGGCGTCCGCACGACGCGACCACCGGCACCCTCGATGGCCGCCACGAGACCACCGTTGGAGAGGATGCTCAGCACGACCGTGGCTTCGGCCAATGCGCCCCGTCCCAGTCGGTCGAGGGCGATGACGCCGATCAACCGGTCGCCGTCCACGACTTCGCCGTGCTCGTCGATGGCCACGCATCGGTCGGCATCCCCATCGAGGCAGAAGCCCACGTCAGCCCGGTCACGACGCACGAGCGCCGCCAGCGCCGCCGGAGCGGTAGCCCCGCAGTCGAGATTGATGTTCATGCCGTCCGGCTGGTCGAAATGGACGTCCACAGTGGCACCCGTCGCGGCCAGGATGGCCGGCGCCACGCTCCCGCCCGAGCCATTGGCACAATCCAGCGAGACCCTCAGTCCGGTGCGCACGGCGCCCGCGATGCGGAGGCGATCGGCGACGTACGTTTCGAGCAGATCCCGCGCATCCACGGCCAGCCCGATACCCGAGTTCGGTGGACTGGCCAGTTCCTCGACGCGGATGATGAGGCCTTCCAGGTCGTCCTCATCACGGTCATCCAGCTTCAGGCCACTCCCGTCCAGGACCTTCAGGCCGTTGTCCTCGGCCGGGTTGTGCGAGGCCGAGACCATGATCCCCGCCCCAAAGGACCCGGAACCGGCCACCAGGGCGAGAGCCGGCGTAGGGCAGACGCCGAGGCGGTGGACATCGGCTCCGGCAGACGTGCCACCGGCCACCAGCGCGGCCACGAGCATGTCCCCGGAGCGGCGAGTGTCCTGACCCACGATCATCGCGCCGCCTGCGCCCACCAGCCGCACTGCGGCCGCCCGGCCAAGGGCGTAGGCGAGCGGTGGCCGCAGGTCCACGTTGGCAACACCGCGGATCCCATCCGTGCCGAAGAGTCGCGGCATCAGGGACTGGCAGCCGGGCCGGACGGGGAGGGCGACGGCGGGGCCGGTGACACTTCAAGGACCGGAGACTCGTTGATCGTGACCACCACCGAACCGGGCGCCACCGCCCGTAGTGTCGTGCCAGGTGGCGGCTCCAGGACTACCTCCAGCTCGTACTGGCCCGCCTCGAGCCCGCTCACCGCGACGACCCCCAGCAATGTGGCGGGATCCAGGTCGGCCAGCACGGGCAACGTTCCCGCCAGAGTCACAAGAACGGACGACGCGGAGACCGCGTACGCCAGGCGGGGCTCGGCGTCGGCGAGCACCAGGCCCGCCTGGAAGGTCCTCGCACCAACGTCGGGTACGATCTCGAGCGTCACCCGGACGGTCTCCGATCCGCTCACGTTCACCTGCGGAGGGAGGTCGAGCGCCACTTCCACCTCGATGATGCCGGTCCGTCCCGTGATGTCGACAGCTTCGGTCTCGATCAGCCCGAGCGTGGCCACGTCCGTTTCGGCCCCACTCACTGTGACCGAGATGGGATCGACGTTCAGGGAACGCAGCACGTAGCCAACGGTGATATCGCCTTCGATGAGCGGTCTCACGGGCAGCGTGGTGGTCTCGATGCTGGGCGCCACGGTTATCCTCACGCGAACGCGCTCCGGGGTCACCTCGACGCCAGCCACGATGTTGCCCGAATCGTCGAGGGGCTCCACGTCGACCTCTTGGTCGACGTTGATGGCACTTCCGTCGATGCTCACGCGGGCCATTGCCTCACGAACGCTCATCACGCGCGAACTACCGCCGCGCAGCGTCACGGTCGCCGGTTCGACCTGGGAGGGGCCGACATCAAGCCGGTCCGGGATGGTGCCTCGTTCCACGGTGACAGGGATCGGTCGAGTGACGAGGGGGTCGACCAGGATCTCCACGAACTCGGGCTCGTAGTCGACGATCTCCACGCCCGGAT
Organism: Chloroflexota bacterium; assembly: GCA_030858605.1. Classification (GTDB taxonomy): domain Bacteria; phylum Chloroflexota; class Limnocylindria; order Limnocylindrales; family CSP1-4; genus Palsa-1032. The sequence continues at coordinate 1,308 of JALZLQ010000174.1, read as the reverse complement.
CGAGCGCCTGGAGCTGGACCGGCACGCGAACGGTCCCACCGCCGGGTTCTGGCACGACACCGGTGAGGTCTACGAAAGCTATGAAGGAGCCGTTCGTCAGACGACGCGCCACGTCGAGTGAGGCCCGATACTGGATCCCGCTGGCCTGGACCGGGATGGCACCTACGGCTGCGTTGGCAGGCGGATCCACCACGTCGATGGGCACCTGCCCCCGCCAGGTGAGCGTACTCTCCGAAAGCACCAGACCGCCGTAAAGGATGGTGGCCAGGGCGACCGCCCCCAGCTTCAGCGGCCAATTGCGCAGGAAGAAGTCGAGGATCCGCCTCACTCGGCTCGCCCTGCCGGCCCGCCGGAAACGGATGGTGCTGCCGGCGGACGCGATGCGGACGGCGTGCTGGCTGAGGGCGCCACGGAGGCTACTGCAGCCTCGCTGGCGATGCGTGCCGAGGCGGCGCGTCGCGACCTCAGGCGCCGGAGCCGGGAACCACGATCCCACGAGCCATGACCGACCGCTCGGGAGACGGCGGCTCGGCCGACACCATCGGAAGAACGCAGCAGGGCGGTCAACGCGTTGCGCAGTCGCTCCTCGTCAAGGTTGCGCAGGATGCGACCGCGTTCCACCAGGCTGACCGAGCCGGACTCCTCGCTGACCACGATGGCCAGTGCATCGGTCTGCTCGGTGATCCCGATAGCGGCGCGGTGTCGCGTCCCGAAGCGCTCACTGTGCACAGACGTCTCGGATAGGGGCAAGACCACGCCGGCCGCCACGATGCGGTCGCCGCGCACGATGACCGCTCCGTCATGGAGCGCCGCATGGGGCGTGAAGATGGAGTGCAGCAGCTCGCCGGACAGGTCGGCGTGGACCATCACTCCCCCTTCTGCCGTGTCCTGAAGCCCGGTCTCTCGCTCCACCACGATGAGTGCCCCGATCCGGTCCGCAGCGAGTGTCACCGCCGTGCGTGCCAACACCGCCGGGACCAGTCGCGAGTCACGCTGATTGGCATTGCCGAAGACCCAGCCCAATGAACCGACGCGGCCGATGCGCTCCAGCGCCCGCCGCAATTCAGGCTGGAAGATGACGACCAAGGCCAACAGGCCGACCACGGCGCCCGTCTGCATGATGCCCGAGAGCAGCCGCAGCTCCAGGGCCTGGGCCACCACGTAGACCATCAGCAGGAGGATGGCGCCGACGACGAGCCGTACCGCGCGCGTACCCTGGATGAGGCTGAACAGTCCGTAGATGAGGAGGGCGGTCAGGCCGATGTCGAAGAGCGCGATGGGCTCGATCGCGACTCCCTCGACCAGGTC
>JALZLQ010000163.1 GCA_030858605.1 Chloroflexota bacterium | reverse complement strand
CGCCGCATCACGACCGAAGGCCCGCGCCACAGCGGCTTCCAGGTGTCCCTCACGAAGACCGATACGCAGCTCCGTGGAGAGGACTTTGACCACGTGGCGCGCCACGAACGGATCGCAGCGGCGCAGGAGCTCCTCCAGGACGGCCGCCTTGGCCGCTGGACCCCGCGCCGCCGACATGGACGCGAAAGCGAGACCCACCTGTGGCAACGTCGGTGGCGGTCCGGCCGGCAGGTGGCCAGCCTCCGCAAGGAGGTCGCCGACCGCTTGACTCAGGTCCGACGAGCGGTCGTAATGCGCCCCGAGCGCTCCGGCATGGACGCCCGCGACGGCGCCTGCGGCGCGAGCGATAGCGGACCAACCCAGGCCGGTGCTGCGCGCATCGCGTTCCGGAAAAGGTCGCCCGGCCATGAACACGGCCGCCAACGGAAGCTCGTCGGGGGAGCATGTCGTGAGGTACGCGGCCAGAAGAGCCACCTTCTCAGACGTGCGACGCGTGGCGGCGATGGACTCCGCAGTCTCCGCCCAGCGCCGCATGACGCCGATGGTAGCCGTCGGGCGCGGTAGCATCGCGCACGATGGCCGATGAGATGGTGATGGAGCGAGAGCTGTGGCGACCGGGCGAGATCATCGGTCGTCGCGTGGTGCTGCGACGTCACCGGCCGGAGAACCTGGCCACCGTCTATCGCTGGTACCGCGACCCGGAAGTCGCGCGGCTCACGCGCTATCAGACCAGGCCCATGCCACGAGATGAGGTCGAGCGCTTCTTCCAGACGCGTCTGCTGGGACCGGACTCTGTCGCGTACGCCATCCACATCCGCCTGACCGACCGCCTTGTCGGGCTCACCACCTTCAGCTCACTCGACCCTGATAACGGCTCCGTGTCGTTCCATATCACTCTCGGTGAGCGCGACGTCTGGGGGCAGGGATACGGCACGGAGGCCGCCTGTCTCATGCTTGGACATGCCTTCGAGCGGCTCGGGCTGCATCGCGTTGGGCTCAGCGTCTTCAGCTTCAACGAACGCGCCATCCGCTCCTACGAGAAGGCAGGCTTCCGGATAGAAGGCCGCCTGCGCGACGCCATCGCGCGTGACGGACGCTACTGGGATGAGATCCAGATGGGCGCGCTGAGACCGGAGTGGCTGGAACGATCCACGCCCGAGCCGGCGCTGCACGACCACGACGCGGTGCCCGGCCGCCCGCTGAGACCCGTTTGATGGCAAGCAGCGGGCCGCGGGCGGCAGCGGCCCGCCAGAGCATCCGGGAGCTCATCACGGCCAAGGGCCACGCAACGGAGAACGCGCATCGCGCGGAGGCTCGGCTGGAAGAGGCCTTCGCCAGCGGTGCCCTGCAACGCACGCCGTTCATCGACCAGGCGCTGGGTGACCTGCGCGTCGCCCTGGAACAAGACGAGGGTCAGAAGCTCGGCGGCAAGAGCGCGGAAGCCTCGCGCTTCATCCTGCGGGCCATCGACCGGATGCTGGACGAGGCCTAGCCACAGAGGAAGTACGTCTTGGCGCCCACGTGGCGTGTCAAGAGGACGACCGATCCACCAGGTGTCCGGAAGTGGACCTGGCCCGAGCCGAGCAGCAGCACCTCACCAGTGGTCGGATTGATGAGCTCACCGATCTCATCGGAGGAGTCGATAGGCCCGCCATCAGCGTCGCGGCCTGCGACCGGGTCCCATAGGCTGCCGTCGAAGTCGAACGGCGATCCGAGCCCGCAATGCTCCAGCGCAAAGGGAACGACCACGCCTGGTTCTACATCGGCGCGCGATCGGGCGGTGATGCTGGCGCTGGGATCGCGCGGACCTGGCACCATCGACAGGTCGGGTGGCAAGGGATGAAACGCGGACGGATCGATCGGGGAGGTCGCGTCGGCCGAGGGGCTTACGCCGCCCGAGGCAGTGACGCCCGGTGAGGGGCTGACCTGCGGCAATGTCGGACCCGCCTCGCATGAGGCCACGAGAAGGATCCCCAACAGGAGCGGAACGATGGTGCGCATCTCAGGCGAGCGTACACTCTCGCCCATGCTCGACCGGCTGACGTCCCGTCCCAAGCTCACGGACGATCAAAAGCAGCGTGTGCCCCCCGGGCAGTACGTGACGCAGAAGTGGCCGGTACTGCACTACGGATCGGTGCCGGCGGCGGACCTGCCCACGTGGGACTTCCGCGTCTGGGGCGAGGTCGAAGAACCCTTCACCTTCTCCTGGGAGGAGTTCCGGCAGATGCCGCGCAAGAGCATCAACCGGGACATCCACTGCGTCACACGCTGGTCGCGGTTGGAGATGGACTTCGAGGGCGTGCCCATCCAGCACATCCTGGAGCAGGCCCGGCTCAAGCCGTCGGCGCGTTTCGTGGTGGAGCATGCCGAACAGGGCTACACCACGAACCTGCCCCTCGACGTCCTGGACGATGACGACGTGCTTCTGGCCGATATGGCCGATGGTGAGCCGCTCAGCCCAGAACACGGCTACCCGCTCCGCCTGGTGGTCCCCAAGCGCTACTTCTGGAAGAGTGCCAAGTGGATCCGCGGTCTCGAGTTCAGGGCAGATGACCAACTGGGTTTCTGGGAGCGCTACGGCTACCACAACGACGCCGATCCATGGCAGGAGCAGCGCTTCTCCGACGACTAGGTGGTGCCGCCAGCCTCGCTAGTTGCGCCGGAGGGAGAGCAGCCGCGGGTCCAGGCTGATGGGCCGCAGGTTTCGATCCAGGTGGCGGATCTCGCGTGACAGCAGAGCATCCAGGCCGACCAGCCGACCAACGGTATCGGGTACTTCGAGCAGTCCCTGGCGCACCGGTAGATCGACCTGGATCAGCCCGGTCAAGAGGTATGAGAGGGCCGTGGGGTCGTCCGTAGCGGTCAGCCGTCGCGCCGCCGCCATGAGCAGCTCACGGCGCTGATCGGGGGAAAGGCCGGACGTGTCCAGGGTCGGCTCCGGAGGCAGCAGGCCAGCCTCCTCGCCTTCCGCACCCTCGACGGTCAGAGCCACCGGCGCAGCGTCGCTGATCGTGTCGAATGGCGCCTCGATCTCGACCTCGATCTCGATCTCGGGACCGTCATCGTCGAGCGCAGGTTGGAGCAGCTGGAGGTAGCGAAGGAAGCGCTGGCCGACGCGGCCGGCCATCCTTCCGGCTTCCGTGTCACCACCCACATCCTCGTCGATGAGCGTCACCTCACCCACCAGGTAGGGCTCCTGCTCGTGATCGAGCGACTCGACCCGGAAACGACGGTCGCCCACGGTCACGATGTCGAGCCGCCCGTCGGGGTAGCGCCCTGCCCGCCGGATGAGCGCCGTAGTGCCCACGTCCGCCAGGCGGCCATCCATGGGACCCACCTCACGGCCGTCGCGGATGAGCACGGCGCCGAAGGGCTCGGAGCGGTCGATGCATCGAGACACGAGGAGGCGGTAGCGCTCCTCGAAGATGTGCAGCGGCAGGGCGACACCAGGGCATAGCACGGAGTGGAGCGGGAATAACGGGAGTCGCATGTCCCTGCCTGATGGCCTGAATCAGAAAGGCGAGCCGTCGTGGCTCGCCTTTCGCCTGATTCGAAAGTGGTTCAGTGGCTGCAGCCGCCCGGGCTGCCCGTCGACTCGGCGGTCCGGAAGCTGCTGCCGCAACCGCAGCCGGAGACGGCGTTGGGATTGTTGACCGTGAAGCCGGCGCCCATGAGCGTGTCGAGATAGTCGATCTCCGACCCGCTGAGGTGCTGCGTGCTGTTCTGGTCGACATAGACCTTGATGCCCTTGCTCTCCACCGTGATGTCCTCGCTGGAGGGCTGGTCCTCGAGCATCATCCCGTAGCGGAAGCCCGAGCAGCCGCCGCTGTAGACATACACGCGCAGGCCCACGTTGGGGTCGGCCTCCGCGGCGGTCAACTCACGCAGCTTCTCGGCTGCGGCGTCGCTGAGAACGACGAGAGGGGCGGCCTCCGTGTCAAGGATCCTCTCAGGGGTCGGCGTGGTGGTGGTCGTATCGATCATCGTGTGGAGTGTCCTCCCCGGGACTGCGTGTGGCGGCGCCTCACGGCGGTCGCATGGCCCATCGTATGCCTGCCCGACCGTTTCGGCAAGCGTGGCGGCATCACAGGATGTTGAACATGTAGAGCACGCCGATCACGATGACGACGACGATCAACACCGCGATGCCCGTGAGCACGAGCGAGAGGACCGGCGATCGGGCAGACGCAACTCCGGCAACTCGATCCGGTTCACCCGTGAGGAGCCACATGTCACCTGACGCCGGCGGCCCGCTCGAGGTACCAGAGGCGTTCGCAGCGCGCTGGCGGAATTGGGCAGGCAGTCGCGCTTCGGGGGTAGCGTCGGGTGGCAAGGCCGTCGACGCCTCGGCCTTCGACGGCAATACGTCGTACTGTGGCTGGGCCGAGCCTTCAGCGCCCATTACGGAGAGCGTGCGAACACCGCCGGCTGGAGCGTCGTGGCGGCTCGGTACCGAACCCTCGGGCCTGTCGGATGGCGCATCGGCGGAGGGCGCGTCCGCTGATGACGCATCGGCGTAGAGCGGGTCCGCTGACGGCGTTTCGGACGCTGCGGTCGGAGCCGGCATGGCCGGACCTGACTGGGGCCAGGCCGCTTGATCCTGGTGATCCGCGTCATCAGCCTCTTCCGGATGAGGTAGCTCGGGCCAGGCCGCCCAAGCGGAGACGTCCTCGCGGGCCGACCCACCATCGGCCTCAGGCTCTGCATCGGCGGGGCTCTCCGCTGCCGACGGTGGCTGGAACTCCCGACGTCCCTCGGGGGCGACCCACGAGCCGAAGGAGGCAGCGATGGCGTCGACCGGGCCGGGCTCGGGTGTGGCCGCCGGCCCATCGCCTTCGCGGGCTCGCTCCGGATCGGATCGCGGTGCTACTTCGCGCTCGACTTCAGGCTCCGGCAACGCATCGGGCTCCGGTGGTCGAGCGGGATCTGGGTCCGGCGGGTCACCGGTCGCAGGCCCCTGCCTTCGTCCGAGCAGTTCAGCCAGGAACCTGGGGTCTGGGGTCGGGCCAGCAGAGGTGCCTTTCGGCGCGACCGCTGACGGACTGGATGATTCGACGTCATCGACCTGATCGGCCTGCCGGTCGGCTTCGTCAGGCTCGATCCACCAGCGTTCTTCATCGGGCTCCAGGGACTCGACCTGGATGTCCTCGGCGGGCACGTCCTCCGCGTCCTCGCGGACGGATGTCTCGGGGGGGCCGAGGTCATGGGCCAGGGCGTTCTCGTCGCCGGCCGCATCGTCGGTGGCCGGCACGGCGGGCGCGGCTGCATCGAGGAACATCTCGTCCTCGCCGGGTTCCCAGTCCTTCTCTGCGCCGGTCGTCTCGACCACTGCCCTTTGCATCGCCTCTACCGGTGCTCCGGCCCGTGCCCCGAACACTGATCCGCCCTCGGAGGTAGGGACGGAGGGACTGCGCGGGATCCACGATGCCGCGAGCGCCGAGGCTCGCGCCATCGCGTTGCCATCGACTTGTTCGTCGCCGGCCGGCGGCGGTTCGGCGAGTTTCCCCGGTTCGGCGTTGACGTCTCCGGCCGACTCAGCGAACTCGACATCTTCGGCCGCTACACCTACGTCCTCGGACGGTTCGGGGACAGGCAACGTCTCGATGATCACCGAGGCTGACTCATCGAAGTCCCAGGTCGAGTCCGGGGCGACATCTTCGTCGTTCCCACCGTCATCATCCGGCGCGACGAACTCCAGGGTGGGCGGGCCCGCCGTGAAGCCAGCCATCTCGGCGGCCGTGGCCACATCAGTGAGGTCTTCGTCGTCCATGGGCCCCGATCCGGGAGGCGCATCCGGCTCGGGCATCGCCCAGGGCCTGCCGCCGGCGTCAGTCATGGGTGATATCCCCTGGTTCGAGGCGCTCCACGATGGTGGCGATCCCTTGCCCTACCCCGATGCACATCGTGGCCAGACCGTAGCGCGCCCCACGGCGCTGAAGTTCATGCACGAGCATGGTGATGAGGCGCGCGCCGCTCATGCCCAGAGGATGTCCGATGGCGATGGCTCCCCCGTTGACGTTGACCTTGTCGGGGTCAAGCTCCAGTTCGCGGATACAAGCCAGAGACTGCGACGCGAACGCCTCATTGAGCTCGATCAGATCTAGGTCGCTCACGGTCAAGCTGGCTCGCTCCAGCGCCTTCCGCGTGGCCGGGATAGGACCGAGGCCCATGACCGACGGGTCGACCCCCGCTACCGCGGTGCTGACGACGCGCGCCAGAGGCCTCAAGCCGTGGGACCTGGCGAAGCCAGCTTCGACCAGCACGACCGCGCTGGCGCCATCGTTGATCCCAGAACTGTTGCCGGCCGTGACCGTTCCGCCCTCGCGGAAAGCCGGCTTGAGCCGGCCGAGTGCCTCCAGACTGGTGTCCGGACGTGGATGTTCGTCGCGGTCTACGACTATGGCGTCGGACTTTGGTTGGGCCACGGTGACTGGCACGATCTGGCCATCGAATCGGCCATCCTCGATGGCTGCGATGGCACGCTTGTGGCTGGTGAGGGCGAACGCGTCCTGCTCCCCGCGACTGACTCCGTGCTGTTCCGCCACGTTCTCCCCGGTCTCGCCCATGGTGAAAGGGTGGTGCAGCTCGGAGAGACGCGGGTTCGTGAACCGCCAGCCAAGCGTGGTGTCGAACATGGTGCGCTCGCCGCGCTCGAAAGGACCCTCCGCCTTGGCCATCACGAAGGGCGCTCGCGTCATCGACTCGACACCGCCAGCCACGAAAGCGTCGCCGTCGCCGACCATGATCGCGTGAGCCGCGGTGTTGATCGCCTGCAGGCCGGAGCCACAGAGTCGGTTGACGGTCTGCCCCGCAACGTCGGTGGGCAGGCCCGCGAGCAGGGACGCCATGCGAGCCACATTGCGGTTGTCCTCGCCAGCCTGGTTGGCCGCGCCAAGGATCACGTCCTCGATCAGACCGGCGTCGATGCCCGACCGTTCGACCGCCGCACTCACGGCGATGGCCGCGAGGTCATCGGGTCGCACCGAGCGGAGGGCTCCTCCGTAGCGGCCCACCGGTGTGCGGACCGCGCTGACGATCCACGCCTCGCGGATGGGCCGCGACAGGTCTCGGGTCATGGTCGGATTGTAGGGTGCCCCAGTGCAGGCGGCTGGTGACTGGTGTGGTCAGGCGGACTAGATGGACGCTATCTGCCACAGAGCGGGGGCCACCGCGAACCTCGCTTGTGCGTTCTCGCCTGGCCCCCTGGCGAGCGCATCCAACCCCTCGACCACGGCGCGCAGGCCCAACTGCCCGGCTCGCTCGAAGGGACCGTAGGGGTGGGCGGCACCCAGCTTCAGCGCGAGGTCGGCATCGTCCGGCGAGCAGACACCCTCACCTACCGCGTGGTACGCCTCGTTGATGACGGCCAGCTCTATGCGCCGGACGATCTCCTCGGGTGCCAGCCGCGCGTCGGCGACTACGTCCGGACCCACCGGCTGGGCACCGGCCGCGTCCTGTCCATAGCCGTAGAAACCGCTGCCGGTCTTGCGGCCGAGCATGCCTGCCAGGACGAGCTGCTCCTGCCGAGGCGACGGCTGAAAGCGCGGGGCGTGATCGAAAGCCTCGTACAGAGCGCGAGCAACGGCCAGATTGACGTCGATACCAACCAGGTCCATGAGCCGGAAGGGGCCCATGGGATACCCCGCAGCCTCGAAGGCACGGTCGATCGCCTCCGGCCGCAGGCCAGTCTCGTCCAGCATGCGCAGCGCTTCCAGCGTGAATGGCCGGTTGACGCGGTTGACGATGAAGCCGGGGGCATCGCGGCAGGCGACGGCGGTCTTGGCCAGACTGCGGGTGAACTCTATGCCCGCCTGCATCGTGGTGCCGGACGTTAGCTCGCCCTGCACGACCTCAACCAGGGCCATGACCGGTGCCGGATTGAAGAAGTGGAGGCCCAGCACGCGCTCGGGGTGCTCGGTCGCCTGGGCGATCTCCGTGATGGACAGTGCGCTGGTGTTGCTGGCCAGCAGGGTG
>JALZLQ010000140.1 GCA_030858605.1 Chloroflexota bacterium | reverse complement strand
CTGCCTCCCGCTTAGCATGGGCGCCGTCGTCGTGGTTCGCAGTCGACCTTGATGAACCAGGCGCCCATCAGGTGCATCGAATGAGGTAGGACAGCCTCGGGAGGGTGGATGGAGCGGTCGCTCGTCGGTAGTGCGCCAGTCGCCCGCCGCCGCCTCTCCACCACCGGTCAGTCCGCCGCCGTTGCCTAGCCCCCCACCACCGTGACGCCGCGTGGGAACCTGGTCAGGAGCTCCAAACGGCCCGCCTCGGCGTCGAAGAGCACCAGATCCTCGATACGCACCCCAGTCTCGTCGTCCAGATAGACGCCGGGCTCCACGGAGAAGACGGTGGGACTGGGGAGCAGCGCCTCCGGCGCCAGGCGGCCGAGCGAGGGCGATTCGTGCGTGGCCAGGCCGATGCCATGACCGAGTCCATGCCCGAAGTGGTCGCCATGACCGGCTGCCGCGATGATCTCCCGTGCCGCGCCGTCCACGGCCCGGTTCAACGGCCGCTCGCGGGCTTGGACAGCTTTCGCCAGCGCACTGAAGGCCGCTTCCTGAGCACTGGCCACCAACTCGTAGATGGCCAGATCATCCTTCGCCGGTTCGCCGACGAACAGGGTCCGCGTCATGTCCGAGCGATAGCCCGCCACCTGCGCCCCGAAGTCGAAGAGCAGCACCTCGCCATCGCGCACCGGGCGATCCGTGGGCGAGCCATGAGGCAGCGCCGCGCGCTCGCCGGCCAGGCAGGCCACATCAAAGGCCAGCGCCTCCGCGCCGTTGGTGCGCATCTCCCACTCCAGTCGCAATGCCAGCTCGTGTTCCGTTACGCCGGGTCGGATAGCCGGTATCAGCCGCTCCAGCGCCGCGTCGGCCACGGCACAGGCTGCCGCCACGCGCTCCAGCTCCGCCGGCTCCTTGGTCTGACGCAGCTCCTCGACCCAGCCTTCCACGGGCACCAGCTCGACATCCGGTGAAGCCGCCGCCAGCCGGGTCCACGTCGCGTGGCCTACGAAGCCGGCCTCCACGGCCACCCGACGGACTCCGTTGCCATCCGCTCGCGCCGGCCGCAGGCTGGCCAGCAACTCGGGCCATCGGGCGGGGAAGTCGTTGTAGACCTGCTCTATGCGCGTTCCTGGGCACTCGTCCCGCGCCTGGAGCGTGTAGCGCGAGTCGGCCACTACGACCACCTCGTCGTCCGATACGAAGAACTGGCCCGACACGCCGGCTACCTTCTCCTCCCCTTCCCTGAGGGTGAAGCCCGTCAGGTAGCGCGTGTTCTCACGCCGTACACCAAAGTAGGCACCCACGCCCTCGGCGACCATCCGTTCCCGGAGGCGCGACAAGCGCTGGGGTCTGGCTTGCCCATCGGCCCTGAGCCAGCGTGCCAGGTCATCGACGGTGGGGGCGGTGACGGGATGGTCCGACACAGCGGGCGAACTCGACGGTGCACTCATCGTTGTGCTTCTCAGCCCTGACACTCGGCCACGTTCGTGTTGTGTTCGTCGAGGCTCGTAGCGAAGCGGTGGGTACCCTCGCCACAGGCCACGAAGAAGAGCAGATCCGTGTCTACCTCGGGTTCCAGCGTGGCTTCGACCGTGCGCGCCGTGGGCGAGGAGATGGGACCGGGCGGCAAGCCCTGAACCTGGTAGGTCTGGTACCCCTGCAGGTCCTCGGAGACCGCGAAGTCGTTCAGGGAGGGGACCCCGATGAGGCCCCAGAACGAGAAGGCGGGCCACTCCTCCAGCTCGATATCGCGCAGCTGCATGGTGTCATTGGCATAGATCACCGAGGGGTCGGCGTTGATCAGACGGTTGCCGTTGAGCTTTCCGTCAAGCCGGTTCTGGTAGACACCGGCGATGCGCGCTCGCTCCTCATCGAGGACGGCTTCCTTCTCCACGATGGAGGCCAGGGTCATCAGCTCGTAGAAGTCGACACCCGCCTCCTCGGCCTGCTCGATGTAGATGTCGCCGATGGTGCGCTCCCAGTCGTCCAGCAGGACCCGCGCGAACCCGTCGGCATCGATGGTCGCGTCGACCTCGAAGACGCCCGAACCAAGGAAGCCCTCGAGGCTGCGCCCCTCGGGGATGACCGACATCCATGGGTGATCCTCGCGCAGGGTGTCGGGCGGCTCGGACACGAGGGCATAGAACGCGTCAGGCTCGATCTCCGCGGGCAGCGTGTCGCCGAGCTGGGCCACGATCTGCTCGATACGCAGTCCCTCGCGCAGCGCGATGGTGAGACGGG
>JALZLQ010000139.1 GCA_030858605.1 Chloroflexota bacterium | reverse complement strand
AGTCCCAGGTCCTCAGCCCGGCTGAACTGGTTCTGATGGGACGTCATCGCCTCGTGCGCGTTGACGAAGTCCGTGACGACCAGTGAGACGTGCGCGAACTGCTGATCCCCCGCCCAGCGGTACCTACATCCCTCCGGCACCGCATCCCACGGCTCCGACTCGTCGAAGGCGATGGTGAAAGGGGCCTGAGCGATGACCTCGCCCTCCGGCATGAGCTGGCACATCGAGAAGCCGGTAGCGGTGGAAACCGGCGCTGAAGTCGCGACCGGCGACGCGCCGCGCGATGGCTGCGAGCCTGAGTCGGCGCGCCGGACGGCGCCGGGCCGGTGCAGGCGACCGTGAGCAGGAGCAGCGCCGCCAAAGCCAGCCAGCGACCGATCATGGATCCGACTCCCCCGAGAGCGAGAAGAACACGTCGGGGGGCAATGCCGCGACACGACCGGCTCCGGAGATGGTCGGCGGTCCGCCTGCGGCATCGGTCACGACCAGGTAGCGCCGGATGCGCGGCTGGTCATCGAGTGCCAGGTAGACATAGGCGGGCAGGTCCGCTCCGAGGGCCGGTGGAGTGTCCGCGGCGTAGCCCCAGGCGAGTTCCCTGACCGTGCCGGCGTCCCCGCCGACCTCTCCCAGGACCGCTTCGAGCCCTTCTCGACAGTACTCGCGGAACGCATCGATCAAGGCTTGCCGAACGCCGCTGACGGCTTCCACGGGGTCAGCGCAGACCTCCTGGACGAGGGCCGAGAAGCCGGGGCCTACGGAGCCCGTTGGGCCGGGGCCTGCCACGTCGGTGGGCTCGGGCGCGTTGCTGGTTCCGGGCAAGGCCGAGGCGCCCGGAGAGCCGGCGCCGGCGGGTGCCGAGGAGGTCAGCCGGGGCGAGCGCGACGGGTCAGGCGTCCCGCCGCGGTCCGAGAACAGCATGGCGCCCAGGGCGGCGAACGCGATGAGGGCGGCGATGACGGCGGCCAGCAGGAAGCCTGGGAAGCGCGGCGGCTGAGAGACTCGTCCCAGGGGCGTGCTGTAGACCGTGTCGTCCCGCGTATCGTCGCGTGGCTCGTTTGGGGGGGAGGGTGTCCAGCTCATGCCATGGGCTCGAAGCGGGCGGTGAAGTGGCGCAGCCGCTGGGGTGCCGCGATGATGCGGAACCCGCCCAACCGGCTGGCCCGTTCGGCCACCGAGCGGACCACCTCGATGGCGTAGTCGATGTGCGACTGCGTGTACGTCCGCCGCGGGATGGCCAGGCGGACCAGGTCCATCGGTCCGGCCACCTCCGTCCCGTCCGGCCGCAGCCCGAACATGACCGTGCCGATCTCGCAGCCACGGATGCCACCTTCCTCGTACAGCGCCGCGGCGAGGGCCTGGCCGGGGTACTCCAGGGGCGGGATGTGGGGAAGCATGGCGCGTGCATCGATGTACACGGCATGTCCGCCGATGGGCTGGATGACTGCCACGCCTGCTCCGCTGAGCGCCTCGCCCAGGTAGGCCGTGGAGCGGATGCGATAGCGCAGGTAATCCTCTTCGACGACCTCGGAGAGGCCCTGGGCGATGGCCTCCAGATCGCGCCCGGCCAGGCCGCCGTACGTCGGGAACCCCTCGGTCAGGATGAGCATGTCGCGGCAGCGCGCGGCCACCTCGTCGTCATCCAGGGCCAGCCAGCCACCGATGTTGGCCAGCCCGTCCTTCTTGGCCGACATGGTCATGCCATCGGCCAGTGCGGCCATCTCGCGCACGATGTCCGGGATGGCCGTTGACTCGTAGCCGGTCTCGCGCTGGTGGATGAACCAGGCGTTCTCCGCGAAGCGGCAGGCATCCAGGAAGAGGGGCAGGCCGTTACGGTCACAGACCTCCCGCACTGCCCGAAGATTGGCCATCGACACCGGCTGGCCACCCATCGAGTTGTTGGTCACGGTCATGAACACGACCGGGATGCTCTCACGGCCGCGTTCCTCGATCAGGCGCTCCAGCGCAGCCACGTCCATGTCGCCCTTGAAGGGCAGGATCTGGCCCGGAGCGTGGGCCGGCGATAGGTCGATGGCCTCGGCACCGGTGGCCTCAACGTTGGCGCGCGTAGTGTCGAAGTGGGCATTGTTGGGCACGGCCTTGCCCGGCCCGGCGATGACCGAGAAGAGGATCTTCTCGGCGGCACGGCCCTGGTGCGTGGGGATGACGTGCTTGAAGGGAAAGAGCGACTGGACTGCGTCCCGGAACCGGAACCAGGATGGCGAGCCCGCGTAGCTCTCGTCGCCGCGCTGGATGCCCGCCCACTGGTCGCGGCTCATGGCGCCAGTGCCCGAATCCGTGAGCAGGTCGATGATGACGTCGTCGGCATGCAGCTCGAAGAGGTTGTAGCCGGCCTCCGCCAGACATCGCTCGCGCTCCTCGCGGGACGACATCCGGATCGGTTCCACGGAGTGGATCCGGAACGGCTCGATGATCGTCTGCCAAGGCTCCATCGGGGCGAGCATAGCGGTCCCGTCAGGCGGGTGAAGCGGTGGTCGGGGGCCCCTCAGGCGGGCGAGATGGTCGGGATGCCACAGGCCGTGGCCGACTCGACCATGCGCCGATCATACGTCACCAGGGACGCCAGATCCTCGCCGATCGACAGGGCGCTCGCCAGGTGGACGGCATCCAGCGTGCGCAGCGTCTGCGGTCGGAGCAGGGCGGCGACGTCCAGGATGCTGTCATCGATCGCGATGAGGTCGACCGCGCTCAGGATCCTCCGCGCTGCGGCGATCGCGGCCGCTCCCTCGGGTCGAACGGCACGCAGCACCTCCGTCCGAGCGATCGCGCTCGCGGCTCGCCGTGGCTGATCCTCCAGCCAGGCTCGCAACGCGTCCGATCCGGCCTCCAGGACGATCAGTTTGACGATCGCGGAGGAGTCGAGGTAGATGACACTGGCCATCGTTCCTCCCGCGCACGTCCGACCCGCTCCGAGGGGAGTTCTGCGCCCTCCGGCAGGGGCAAGGGATCGCCCAGCTCCAGTAGCTCTCCCCTGGCAGGGCGGACCCGGCCCTCGGCGATGAGCCGGTCGAGCCCGGTGAGCCTGCTGGGCACCAGAACGGCCACGGGGCGGCCGCGATCGGTGATCTCGATCGACTCACCCTCGGCCACCCGCCGCAGATACCTGCTCGCGTTCTGCCGCAGCTCCCGCACGCCGATCCGCTCCATGTGCGACATAGTAGCACTCCGGGGTGAGCGCCCGCTCCACGGAGCGCCAGCTGCGGCCGCCCCGAAGGGAGCGCCTACGCGGCGTTGACCGCCTGGAGGAGGTCGGCCACGAGGTCGTCGGGGTCCTCGATGCCCACGGAGAGGCGTATCAGCGCCGGCGAGACATCCAGCTGCGAGCCGGCCACGGCGCCATGCGTCATCGCGGCCGGGACCTCGCACAGCGACTCTACGCCGCCCAGCGACTCGGCCAGCGAGAAGATGCGTGTCCCTTCACAGAAGCGGCGGGCGCGCTCCTCGGGCGATCGCCCGCCACGGGCCGCCAGCTGGAAGCTGAGCATCCCGCCGGCCAGACGCATCTGACGCGCGGCGATGGCCGCCTGGGGATGAGCGTGGGGTCCGTCGCGCAGCCCCGGGTAGCGCAGCGCGACCACGTCATCGCGCGCCGCCAGGGCACCCGCGACGCGCATCGCGTTGGATGAGTGGCGCTCCATGCGCAGCGCCAGCGTGCGGATACCACGCAGCACCAGGAAGCAGTCGAAGGGACCGGGCACTGCGCCGATAGCGTTCTGGAGGAAGGCCAGCCGTTCGTGCAGATCGTCCCGCGACGTAGCCAGCACGCCGTTGACGGTGTCCGAGTGGCCGGCCAGGTACTTGGTGGCGCTGTGATAGACGATGTCGGCACCAACGGCCAGCGGGCTCTGGCCAAGGGGCGAGGCGAAGGTGTTGTCGACCACCAGGATGGGCCGCTGGCCGCGTGCCCCGACGTGGTCCGCCGCGCACTGCGCGACGGCCGCGATGTCGATGATCTTGAGGTGCGGGTTGGAGGGCGACTCCAGCCAGATCAGCCGGGTGCGTTCCGTGAGTGCCTCCGCCAGCGCCGCCCGCGGGTCGGTCGAGAGGTCCAGGT
>JALZLQ010000111.1 GCA_030858605.1 Chloroflexota bacterium | reverse complement strand
GGTCATGGGGCTGATGGGCGGGGGCGAGCCGGGCGGCCCGCCGCAAGCCTCGCCGGGTAGGCAGCTTGGCGGCGGCGGCGTGGGCGCTGACGCCGCGACCAGGATCACGGCCGCGATGACGACGGCCGCGAAGACCGCACCGAAGATGGCCAGCAGCTTCGGACCGGACATGGCAGTGCCCGCGTTCCCGCGCGGCGGCTGCGTCGTCATGTGACTGCCTGTGTAGGGCTGGGCTGACGCGCGTCCTTGGGCAGTGCCCGAAGGGCCACCCCACAGTTGCCACAGAACGTGTGCGTGAGGGTCGTGTGATGGCAGTTCGAGCAGACGATGGCATCGCCGATGGGGACCTCCATCGACTCCTGGAGGAGCCCCAGGTGGATGACCATGCGCAGCCACACCAGCGCTACGGCTGCCAGCACGCCGATCACGATGAGTGCCGCTATCTCCCTCAACAGCAGCAAGGCGAGCACGGCCGCGACGTAGAGCGCGGCGCCCGCGAACAAGGCCACCAGCGGCCTGCCCAACGGCCCCAGACGGGTGCGGTCGCGAACCGGCGCCTGGTAGCGGAGCCAGAACGCGCCGCACATCGCCCCCACCGCGCCGGCTGCCACGAGCGGCAGGGCTACACCGTGGGTCAGGAGTCGAGCGATCCAGAGAAGCGAGTCCCCGCCCGGCCGTAGCCCGGCACCGAACAGGTCGATCGACTGGGCGATGACCTGCGCGCCGACGAACGCCACCGCCGAGGTCGCCCCGAAGGACGCGCCATCCAGTACATCGTTGAATCGCCGATAGGGCAGAAGGATCAGCGGGCCCACGAGCATCAACGCCACGGAGATGAGCGGCACGGCCACGCCGCGCAGCAGGATGAAGGCGGCGTCAGGACCGGAGCCCAACGGATCGAGCTCCACGAAAGCTCGCAGCACCAACCCCATGGCCGCGCCAGCCACGGAGCCGGAGCCTAGGGTCAGAGCGTAGACGCGCAGGGGCTCGTCCTCGTACAGGTCGACGTCGTAGAGGTACGTGATCATGATCAGCGGCACCAGCGCCGCCGCGGCGATCACGGCCACCGGATAGAGACCGAGCACGGCCAGCGTCACCACGGCGCCAACGCCGAGCAGCAGGATCAGCCGGAAGGCTGCCAGGTCGTCGCGCGGCAGCTGCGGGAAGAGCGTCGAGATGAGATGCACGGACAGAGCGGTCTCGTCCGGGTCCGCGCTGTAGCGGCGCGTCGGCCCGGAGACCAGCGCCTCATGCTGGCGATGGCCACACCGAACGCAGAAGGGCGCTTCGGCCGTCTCCAGTCCGCAGTCCTCGCAGATCACTGCCAGCCCTCGCAGGTCGCCCGTTGCCTCGCCTTCGCACCCGTCCGATCACGCGATGCGATGGGCAGAGTAGCGCACTCGCGGGGCCGCGATGGCGCCGATGCTACGCTGGCAGTCAGCCTCCGCGCGCCCCGCCCAGGGTCGACCGCGGGCGGCAGCAGGCCGGGGAGAGGATGACCGACGCGTTCCGCGACGAGATGCGCCAGGGCTACGCTCTGAGCGGTCCCGGTCTGGTGCTTGGGAATCCCTTGCTGGGCGACGAGGTGGTCCCGGACGTGCGTGTCCAGGTCGGCCTGAGCATGACCAACCGCCACGGCCTCATCGCCGGCGCCACGGGCACGGGCAAGACCAAGACGCTCCAGATCATGGCCGGCCAACTCTCCCAGGCCGGCGTGCCGGTCTTCATCTCGGACATCAAGGGCGACCTGACCGGCCTGGCCGCGCCGGGCGACCCTGCCAACACCGCGGTGGTCGAGCGGTCGAAGTCGCTGGGCTGGGACTTCCGTCCGACGAGCCATCCCGTCGAGCTCCTTTCACTGTCCGGCGAGCTCGGTGCGCAGGTACGTGCGACGGTGCATTCCTTCGGACCGATGCTGCTGGGCAAGGTGCTGGACCTGAACGAGACCCAGACCTCCGTGCTGTCGCTCATCTTCAAGTACTGCGACGACAACGATCTGCCGCTGCTCGACCTGCCCGACCTGGAGACGACCCTGAAATTCCTCGCCTCCGAAGAGGGCAGGCCGATCCTTGACGAGTACGGCGGGATGTCCAAGTCGACCGTGGGCGTCATCCTCCGCTCCCTCATCACGCTGGAGCAGGAGGGCGCGGACACGTTCTTCGGCGAGCCGGAGTTCGACGTCGCGGACCTGATGCGCCTGACGCCGGAGGGCAAGGGCGTCATCAGCATCCTCGAGATCTCCGACGTGATGAGCAAGCCGCGCCTCTTCAGCACCTTCATGCTCTGGATGCTGGCCCAGCTCTACGAGACACTGCCCGAGGCCGGCGACCTGCCCAAGCCCAAGCTGTGCTTCTTCTTCGATGAGGCGCACCTGCTCTTCGACGACGCGACGAAGACGCTGCTGGACCAGGTCGAACTGACGGTCCGCCTCATCCGCTCCAAGGGTGTGGGCGTGTACTTCGTGACGCAGGCCCCGACCGATGTGCCCTCGTCCGTGCTTTCGCAGCTGGGCAACCGCATCCAACACGCGCTGCGCGCTTTCACGCCGGACGATGCGGACGACCTGCGCAAGACGGTGCGGACCTTCCCCATGACCGAGCACTTCGACGTGGAGAAGACCATCACCTCGCTGGGCATCGGCGAGGCGCTGGTTACGGTGCTCGGGCCCAAAGGCGTGCCAACGCCACTCGCCGCCACGCGCCTTGTGCCCCCGGACTCACTGATGTCGCCCGTGCCGCCCGAACGTTTCGAGGAGCTCGTGGCGGCCAGTGCGTTGCGGGCCAAGTACGCGGCCGCGGTCGATCGGGATTCGGCCCACGAGATGATCACGCGGCGCATCGAGGCCGCTCGCGCCGCAGCCGATGCTGCAGCCGGAGCGTCCGTGCCGCCGGCCGCCATCCCCACCACCAACAGCGGCTTGAACACGATGACCCCGGCGCAGCAGCGCGCGGAGGTAAAGCGACAAGCGGCGGAACAGAAGCGCATGGAACGCGAGGCCAAGAAAGCGCGTGACGCTATGGAGCGGGCCCAGAAGGCCGAAACGGCAGCACGATGGCGAGAACGGGACACGATGATCCGCGAGGGCAGCAAGGTGGTGCGCTCGCGCGCCGGGCAGGATCTGCTGCGCAGCGTCTTCGGGACGCTCCTGGGAGGCGGCCGCCGCCGCTGAGTCGGTCAGTGGGGCGGGTGGCTCGGCTATCCTTGCGCCCATGGGCCCATCCCGCCGCGACCTGATCGGAGTCGGTTGTCTCGTGGTGCTCCTGGTCGGGATGGTCGTGATCATCGTGCTGGGCGCCATCCCGCCCGGAGGCCCGCCGACCCTCCACTGAGGTTCTCGACAGGGGTCGGGAGGATTCGCGGCAGAACTGCGTCACAACTCCGTGGACCGACCCGTCGTAATCAGTGGACGTTCCTCACTGGTTCACGGTCCGGCTTGGCCTCCTCTCCGAGTCGGGACGTACCACTCCTCCGAACTCGGCCCCGGTCTCCCCCGGGGTCGAGTCGCGTGTAGGGGTCGCGTAGTGCGGTGGGCGCACCAAGCAGCGAACGACGGATTGGGCGGCTGTCCCAAGCGCGCTCCCCGGCGCCGGTCGGCGACTGGTCCAGGGCACACATCCTCTGATCCGTGCCTCAGGGTGAACCGCCCTGGTTCCGATGGAGACCCGATCGATAGGGTTCAGGCGGCGGGGACCGCCTGACGGTCGGCCCAGTATGCCGCCTCGTACTCCGCCGGCGGCACGTCACCGCAGGCAGAGTGGAGCCG
>JALZLQ010000107.1 GCA_030858605.1 Chloroflexota bacterium | reverse complement strand
CGGTAGTAGCATCGGGACCATGCCCGACTTCAAGCTGGTGGCCGAGTTCGAGCCGACCGGCGATCAGCCACAGGCCATCGCCAAGCTGGTCAAGGGCCTGGGCAAGGACCTCAAGCATCAGACACTGCTGGGGGCTACGGGCACGGGCAAGACCTTCACCATCGCCCAGGCCATCCAGCAGCACGGCAGGCCCACGCTGGTGTTGGCACACAACAAGACCCTGGCGGCTCAGCTCTACTCCGAACTGCGCGACTTCTTCCCGGACAACGCCGTGGAGTACTTCGTCTCCTACTTCGACTACTACCAACCAGAGGCCTACCTGCCGCGCTCGGACACGTACATCGAGAAGGATTCGTCACGCAACGACGAGATCGACAAGCTGCGCCACGCCGCTACGCGCGCCCTGTTCGAGCGCAAGGACGTGATCATCGTGGCCAGCGTGTCGTGCATCTACGGCCTTGGCGCGCCGGTCGACTACGGTGCCACGGTGGTGCGCCTGCGCACCGGGGGGCGATACCGCCGTGACGGCGTCCTGCGCCAGTTGGTCGACCTCCAGTACCAGCGCAATGATCAGCAACTATCCCGTGCCCGCTTCCGCGTGCGCGGTGACACGCTTGAGCTCCAGCCTGCCTACGACGACTTCATCGTGCGGGTGGAGTTCTTCGGCGACGAGGTGGAGCGCATCACGGAGCTGGACCCGCTCACCGGCGAGCTGCTGGCCGAGCGCAAGGAGCTCAACGTCTATCCCGCCTCGCACTACGTCACGCCCGCCGACAAGCTCAAGGAGGCGCTGGTCGACATCGAGGCTGAGGCGGAGCTGCGCGTCAAGCAGCTCGAAGACAGAGGCATGATCCTGGAGGCGGAGCGTCTGCGCCAGCGCACCACCTTCGATGTCGAGATGATGCGCGAGCTGGGCTTCTGCTCCGGCATCGAGAACTACTCGCGTCACCTCTCCCGCCGCGAGGCAGGGTCCCGGCCCTGGACGCTGTTGGACTACTTCCCGCCGGACTGGCTGCTGGTCGTGGATGAGAGCCACATGACCATCCCGCAGGTCGTGGGCATGTACAAGAACGACCGGACGCGCAAGGAGATCCTGGTCGACTTCGGCTTCCGGCTCCCTTCTGCTCTGGACAACCGGCCGCTTACGTTCGAGGAGTTCGAGGTCCATCTGGACCAGGTCGTATACATGAGCGCCACGCCCGGGCCCTACGAGCTTCGCAACTCTGAGCAGGTCGTGCAGCAGCTCATCCGGCCCACGGGCATCGTGGATCCACAGATCGACGTCCGACCGACGGAAGGCCAGATCGACGACCTGATCGACCGCATCCGCGAACGGGTGGAGCGCGGCGAACGCTCCTTGGTCACGACCCTTACCAAGAAGATGGCCGAGGACCTTGCGGACTACCTGCACGAGATGGGCATCAAGGTCTCGTACCTGCACTCGGAAGTGGACACGCTGGAGCGCGTGCAGATCCTGCGCGACCTGCGTCTGGGCGTCTTCGACGTATTGGTCGGCATCAATCTGCTGCGCGAGGGCATCGACCTCCCGGAGGTCACCCTGGTGGCCATCCTGGATGCCGACAAGGAGGGCTTCTTGCGCTCGGCCTGGTCGCTCATCCAGGTCATCGGCCGCGCCGCTCGGAACACCAGTGGCGAGGTTGTCATGTACGCCGACAACGTGACCGAGTCGATGCATGTGGCCATCGAGGAGACCAACCGGCGGCGCGCCGTGCAGGAGGCGCACAACCTGGAGCACGGCATCGTGCCGCAGACCATCATCAAGGGCATCCGCGACATCAACGACCGGCTGCGCGCAGTGGCCGAGTCGAAAGGCGCATATACCAGTGACGGTCGTCGCGAGCTGACCGACCTGTCCAAGGAGCAGATCGGCAAGCTGGTGGCACAGATGGAGGCGGAGATGCGCGCCGCGGCCAAGAACCTGGAGTTCGAACGTGCCGCCGCGCTGCGCGACGAGATCCAGGACGTGCGCCTGCGGGTGCTGGAAGAGGATGCCTCGACGACCGTGCTGCGGGCGGCGGAGAAGGCTGCCGGCGGCGCCAGGGCGATGCGCGATGCCGTGGCGGCCGGTCACGGGGAGGGGAGCGTCGCGCCTTCCAAGCGGATGGCTGCCATGAAGTCCGGCGATCGGCGCGGGAAGCGCGACTTGCGGGCGGGCGGGCCGGAGCTGGAGGTCACCTCCGTGACGGTGATGAGCGCCGAGGAGGAGCCGGCCGAGACGCTGGATGGCCACGGGCATCAGCACGGTCAGCGCGATGCGGATGAGGGCACGGCCGGTGACTGGCTGCCCGGCCTGCGCGACGAGCACGAGGGCGACGATGCCGGCTGGATGTCGCGCTGGCTGGACAAGCCGACCTGGGACCGGCGCGTGACGCCCAACGTGGTGAAGCGCACGGGCACCCGGCCGTCGCGCCGGAGGCGTTAGGCGCGGGATGGATCGCGAGCCCATTCGCGTCTGGCTGGAACCGGGCTACGACTACGGCCGCTATGGCGCCTGGATGCTGGACTGGCCGGGCTGCTTCGTCTGGGCTGAGTCGCGGGAGGACGTGCTGAGGCGCGTTCCTGGCGCTGTCCGTAGGCACGCCGAGTGGCTGGCCGGATTCGGAGAGGCAGCCGTCGTGCCTGCCTCGGACGATCTCGAGATCGTCGAGGAGGTGCCGAGCCGGGTCGCGGAAGGCTACGAGCGCAACGCGATATTCGCCGCCGACCGCCGTCGGGTCGACATCGGCGAGCTGGAGACGATGCTGCGGCAACTGGACTTCGCTCGGGCCGACCTTGGGCGGCTGCGCGAGCGGATCGCGGCGGCAGCGGCCATCGGGTCAGGCGGATCCGTCGGCGATCGGCGTCAGCCAGGAGACATCGCGATGGGTGCCGCAGCGCCGAGGGACGTCGATGAGGTGCTACGCCACATCGGCGGGTCCGAGATCTGGCTGGCCAGCCGGCTCGACCGGACGCTGCGCTACGCGGGTACGCCGCGCGACGGGGACCTCTCCGCCTACCTAGAACGGACACGCTCCTGGATGCAGGAGCAGTTGCACGACCTGCAGACCCGGGACGCGGCTCTCGTCGCGAGCGACGGCAAGGGCGAGGAGTGGACCCTGGCCAAGGTGCTCCGCCGCGCGATGTACCACAGCCTGGACCATCTGGCGGAGCTCGAGGGACGGTTCGCGCCCCCGGCTCGACTGAGTGGCGGCGCCCTGCAGGTGACCGGCCATCAGGGCGCCCGGACTGCCACCTGGTCCTCCTCGCCGCTGACTGCCACGCGTTCGTCAGCGGGCCGGCCCGATTCGAGGCGCCGCGACACTCGCGACAGTGGGTAGTTGATGAGGAAGAAGATCACGGCGATGACGAAGTAGGTCTCTAGCAGATTGCCGTAGAAGTTGAAGAACGACCGGCCGTATCCCACCAATTCCTGGACGCCGATGATGAAGAGTAGGGAGGTGTCCTTGATGAGAGTGATGAGCTGGGAAACGATGGCCGGTGTCATGCGCGCCAGCGCCTGCGGCAGGACTACCCTTCGCATGGTGTGGCGATAGGTGAGTCCGAGTGATCGCGCGGCCTCCACCTCACCGCGAGGGATGGAGCCGATGCCGGCACGGACGATCTCCCCGAGTACCGCGCTGGTATACATGGTCAACGCCACGACCCCCGCCCAGAATGGCTCTATGTCCAAGCCCAGGCGAGGCAGGCCGAGTAGCGTGATGAGCAGGATGGCGAGGATGGGCGTCGCACGGACCAGTTCGATGTAGCCGCCCACCACGTAGCGAAGCGGGCCCTGCAAGCCGGCCCGAGCCATGCCCAGGGGAACTCCGATGAGCAGACTGAGGATGAGCGCAATGGTGCCGATGGCGAGCGTCACGGCGAGGCCCTCGCCCAGGAACCGCCACGTGGAAGGCTCCAGGAAGGGACCCCATCTGTCTTCCTGGAAGAACCCGTTGTTGGCGTAGAGCAGGACCACGCCTCCCAGAATGAGAAGCGCCACGGCCGAACGAACGAAGATCGGTGACTGGTGACGCCCGAGTTTCAAAACGGTCATCGGGCGAAAGCCAGTCGACGCTCGATCCTGCTGACGACCCAAGCTAGAGGGATGGTGATGGTCCAGTAGGCGAACAGCGCGGCGATGAAGGGGTCGAACGTAAAGGGCGGCCGGGCTTCAAGGATGCGTGCGACCTGGAGCAGGTCCGTGGCCGCGATGCCACCGGCGATGGCACTGTTCTTGACCAGTGCGATCGACAGGTTGCCCAGCGGCGGGATGACGGTCCGGATCGCCTGGGGTAGCACCACGTGGCGAAGCGCTTGTGCCTGGCTCAAGCCGAGCGTGCGAGCGGCCTCGATCTGACGGGGGTCAACGGAGAGGATGCCGGAGCGCACCACCTCCGTGACGTAGGCCCCTGTGTAGACGCTGAGGCCGAAGAGTGCGGCTACGAGGGGATCACGGGTCACGCCCAGGTTGGAGGGGGCCAGCAACACGGCGAGGAACAGCAACTGGACCAGTAGCGGCGTGTTGCGGAAGAACTCGACATATACGCTGGTCAGCGACCGCAGGAACGGCCCACCCCACACTCGAAGGCTGGCCACGACCGTACCGATGACCAGAGATGCCAACATGGCACCGGCACTCAGGGCGATGGTCGTCAGGAAACCCTGGACGAACAGCGGGTTGCCGAATATCCCCGTCATGGTACCGCCCTCAGGCTGGCAGATGCGATGGAGCCGCGGTCACTGGATCCGCGGCTCCATCCCATGCATGGTGGCGAGGCGAAGAGTCAGGTCGGACTCAGGACTCCGGGGGAAGCACAGGTTCCTTCTCGGTGTAGGCACCGATATTCTCGTTCCACAGCTCCTCGAAACGGCCATCCTCGTCCATGGTGGCGAGCACATCGTCCACGAAGGCCTTCAACTCCGTGCTGCCCTTCTTCATGCCGATGCCGTACTCCTCGGTGGTGAAGGGCTCGCCCTTCAACTCAGTATCGGGATAGGCGTCGATGAGCCCGAACAGGATCACGTCATCGGTGGAGACGGCATCACAGCGACCGTCGTCGAGCGCCTGGCCCGCCTCCGTATAAGTGGGAAAGAGGACCAGGTTGGCCTCGGGTGCCCGCTCTCGCACGTTCGTCTCGGACGTCGAACCGGTGGCAGAACAGACGTTCTTCCCATTGAGGTCATCCACGCCGTTGATCTCGGTGTTATCCACCTTGGCAAGGATCGACTGGCCGGCGATGTAATACGGGCGGCTGAAATCGATCTGTGTCCGGCGGTCGTCGTTTATCGTGAACGTGCTGATGACGAGGTCGACTCGTCGCTCGTTGATGAACGGGATGCGATTCGCGCTGACGGCCTCGATGAGGTTCACCTCAACGCCGAGTTCTTCGGCGATCTCACGGCAGATGTCCGCGTCGAAGCCCTCGATCTCGCTGTTGGTGGGATTGCGAAAGCCGAAACCGACGACATCGAACTTGACGCCGCAAGTCAACGTGCCTTCTTCCTGGATGGAAGCTGGCGTCGAGACGCCCTCCACGATGACCATGGTGGGGGTGGCCGCGGGCGAACCGCCGGCGCCCGGCGACCCCCCGGTCGGCGGCGAGCCGGTAACGCCTGGCGCGGCGCTGCAAGCGGTGAGAGCCAGTGTCAGAGCCGCCAGGATGCTGAGCTTCTTGTTCACGCTGCCTCCTCCTATCGTCCGAAGCGCCTTCAGTGGCGCAGTATGGTGTTCAGGAAGCGCTTGGTGCGCTCCTGCTCAGGTTCTTTGAAGAACCGTTCCGGTGAACCGATCTCCACGATCTCTCCCTGATCCATGAAGACGACCCGGTCCGCGACCTCCCGCGCGAACCCCATCTCGTGGCTGACGACCATCATGGTCATGCCGTCCAGCGCGAGCGTCTTCATCACGTCCAGGACCTCTTTGATCATCTCCGGGTCCAAGGCGGAGGTAGGCTCGTCGAAGAGCATGATCTTGGGCTC
Organism: Chloroflexota bacterium; assembly: GCA_030858605.1. Classification (GTDB taxonomy): domain Bacteria; phylum Chloroflexota; class Limnocylindria; order Limnocylindrales; family CSP1-4; genus Palsa-1032. The sequence continues at coordinate 7,916 of JALZLQ010000107.1, read as the reverse complement.
CATGCACAGCGCTCGAGCGATGGCCACCCGCTGCTGCTGTCCGCCGGAGAGCTGCGTGGGCCTGGCGTCCGCCTTCTCCGGGATGCCGACCTTCTCCAGCAGCGCGCGAGAGCGTCGCTCTGCCGCCTGACGGTCCAAATGACGGACGAGTCGCGGTGCGAGCATCAGGTTCTGTAGGACGGTCATGTGCGGGAACAGGTTGAAAGACTGGAAGACCACGCCGATCTCGCGCCGAAGTACGTTCACGTCCAGCTTCGGGTCGCTTAGCGAGCGGCCGTCGACGACGATCTCGCCGCCATCGGCGGTCTCGAGCCGGTTCACGCAGCGCAGCAGAGTGCTCTTTCCGGATCCCGATGGCCCGATCACGACTACGACCTCGCCGCGCGCAATCTCGAGGCTCACACCCTTGAGCGCCTCGAAGGCACCGAATCGCTTGCGCACAGCGCGAGCCGCGATCATCGGGCCACCCTCTGCGTGGGAGCGTGGATCCATCGTCGAGAAGGCGGCGACGGACGTGTCTTGGGTCATGGTCGTCCCGGATGCTAGCAGACGACGGGGGCCCAGCGGGCCCCGAAGGACGCGGGACTATCGGGACATCGCCCGCATCTCCGCTAGGCTGCGCAGTGCCGGAACCGTGGGTCGTGCCGCCCGGGCGAGTGACGCTAAAGCGCACGGACGTTCTATACTGTACGAGTGCCCCCTTCCGCCATGATCGACAAGCTGACCGTCCGCGGCGCGCGGGAACACAATCTCAAGGACGTCACCGTGGAGTTGCCACGCGACCGTCTGGTGGTGGTCACGGGGCTGTCCGGTAGCGGCAAGTCCAGCCTGGCCTTCGACACCATCTACGCTGAAGGCCAGCGCCGCTACGTGGAGAGCCTCTCGGCCTACGCGCGCCAGTTCCTGGGGCAGATGGAGAAGCCCGACGTCGACCAGATCGACGGGCTGTCACCGGCCATCTCCATCGACCAGAAGGGCGCCAGCCGCAATCCGCGCTCCACCGTGGGCACGGTGACCGAGGTCTACGATCACCTGCGCCTGCTCTTCGCCCGCATCGGGCATCCCCACTGCCCCTTCGGCCATGAGATCGAGCGGCAGACCGTGCAGCAGATCGTGGACCGCATCCTGGCCCTGCCCGACGGCGCCCGCGCGCTGGTGCTGGGCCCGCTCATCAAGGACCGCAAGACGGAGGGCGACCGCGTCTTCGAGGCAGCGCGGCGCCAGGGCTTCGTGCGCATCCGCGTCGACGCTGAGCTGATGGACCTGGACGAGGTCATGAGCCTGGACAAGTACAAGCGCCACACCATCGAGGTCGTGGTCGATCGGCTGGTCATCCGCCACGCCGACGACGATGGAGTCGCGTTCGGGCCGGGTCATCCCAACCCGGACGCCGCGCGACTGGCGGACTCGGTGGAGACCGCGCTGCGCCTGGGCGAGGGGCTGGTGGTGGTGGCGCCGGCCGATGCGGACGCCTTCGAGGAGCAGCGCTACTCCGAGCGCTACACATGCCCCTTCGACGGCTCGACCATCGATGAGCTGGAGCCACGCTCGTTCAGCTTCAACTCGCCGCACGGCGCCTGCCCCACCTGCACGGGCCTGGGTGTGCGGCTGGAATTCGACGTGGACCGGCTCATCCCGAACCGGGGCCTGTCCCTGTCCGAGGGCGCGTTGGTGCCCTGGTCGCGCATGCCCATCGCCGACTCCTGGTATGGCAAGGTGGTGGAGGGCATCGCCAAGGCACGTGGCTTCCGCACGGACGTGCCGGTGCGCGACCTGCCTGAGGAGCACATGGAGTACCTGCTCCGCGCGCCCAAGGCAGAGAAGGTCACCATCCGCTACCGGCACAACGGGCGCAGCCGATCCTACGACGCCCACTTCGAGGGGCTCCTTCCCAACCTCCAGCGCCGCCACCGCGAGACGGAGTCGGACTGGGTCAGGAGCGAGCTGGAGAAGTTCATGGTCGAGCGACCCTGCCAGACGTGCGGCGGGCAGCGGCTCAAGCCGGAAGTGCTGGCCGTGACCATCGAGGGGCGCAACATCTCCTCGATCGCCTCGCTGTCGGTCACGGACGCGCTCGATTGGGCCGCCCGCCTGTCGGATCGGCTCAGCGACCGTGAGCGCACGATCGCGCGCCAGGTGGTCAAGGAGATCACCGCTCGCTTGGGCTTCCTGGTCGATGTCGGTCTGGACTACCTGACCATCGACCGCACCAGCTCCACGCTCTCGGGAGGGGAGGCGCAACGCATCCGGCTGGCCACGCAGATCGGATCAAGCCTGGTGGGCGTGCTGTACATCCTGGACGAGCCGACCATCGGGCTGCACCAGAAGGACAACGCGAAGCTGATCGCCACGCTGATCCGGCTGCGCGATCTGGGCAACACGCTGATCGTCGTGGAGCACGATGAAGAGACCATCAGGACGGCCGACTGGGTGGTCGACATCGGCCCCGGTGCGGGCGAGCACGGCGGCGAGATCATCGCCAGCGGGACGCTGGAAGACGTCCTGGCCGCGCCGCGCTCGATCACCGGCGCTTACTTGCGCGGCGAACGGGCCGTGGCCATCCCCGCCAAGCGACGAAAGGGCAACGGCAGCGCACTGACCGTGCATGGTGCCCGCGCCCACAACCTCAAGGACCTGGACGTGCGCTTCCCGCTGGGTACCTTCACGGCGGTCACCGGTGTCTCGGGCTCGGGCAAGAGCACGCTCGTCACGGAGATCCTCTATCGAGCGCTGGCGCGTCAGCTCTCCGGCGCCCGCGAGCAGCCCGCCGATCACGATCGCGTGGAGGGCATCGCCGCCATCGACAAGGTCATCGAGATCGACCAGAGCCCGATCGGGCGGACGCCTCGCTCCAACCCGGCCACCTACACGGGCCTCTTCGGGCCGATCAGGGAGCTCTTCGCGGGTGTGCCCGAGTCGCGGCTGCGCGGCTACAAGCCCGGCCGCTTCAGCTTCAACGTCAAGGGTGGTCGTTGCGAGAACTGCCGCGGCGACGGGATCCTGAAGATCGAGATGCAGTTCCTGCCCGACGTGTACGTACCCTGCGAGGTCTGCGGCGGCAAGCGCTACAACCGCGAGGCGCTGGAGATCCACTACCGCGGCCATTCCATCGCGGACGTGCTGGAGATGACCGTGGAGGAGGCGCTGGAGGTCTTCCAGCCGGTGCCCTCGGTGCGCACGAAGCTGCAGACGCTGGTGGATGTGGGGCTGGGTTACGTGCGCATGGGTCAGCCTGCCACGACGCTCTCGGGCGGCGAGGCGCAGCGCGTCAAGCTGGCTACCGAGCTGTCCCGGCGAGCGACCGGGCGGACGGTCTACCTGCTGGACGAGCCCACCACAGGCCTGCACTTCGCTGACGTGGAGAAGCTGCTCCAGGTTCTCCACCGCCTGGTAGAGACTGGCAACACGGTCATCGTCATCGAGCACAACCTGGACGTCATCAAGACGGCCGACTGGATCATCGACCTCGGGCCCGAGGGCGGCGCGCGGGGCGGAGAGGTGGTCGTGGCGGGCACACCCGAGAAGGTGGCGGCGACGCCCGACTCGGCCACCGGGGAGTACCTGGCTCGAGTGCTGCGCGGCGAGCCGCTGGTGCCTCTCACCACCATCTCATTCGCGGAGGCGGCCAGACGAGGGGAGCCGCAGCGCAGCGGGGAGCCCGTCGGCGCTGGCGCGCGAGCATGACCACCGGCCTGGAGACGCCAGCGTGGCTGCCGGCCTAGACTTCCGCACATGCCCGAGATCGAGTACGCCTTCCTGGCCGATGCCGCCGACGCCCGCCCGGGCCAGAAGTTCTCCGTGCTGGGCGGCGGGGTCTCGCGCCTGGGCGGCCCGACCTTCCCGCTCCGCCACCCGCACCTCGCGCTGGTGGTCGGCCTGGCCGTCCCAGCCGACGAGGTCGGATCGAACATGGAGCTGCGCTTCACGGTGCTGACGCCTTCGGAGTCGGAGATGGCCAACGCACAGGCGACCATCGTGGCGGGCAGTCGCGACGGGGATCGCGACTCCGTGCTGACCTTCGCGCTCGACCTGTGGAACCTCTCCTTCCCGGAGCCGGGCGACTACGTCATCCGTATCGTGATCGATGGCGAGGAGCGGAAGCGTCTGGCACTGGTCGTGGAGAAGCGGGAGGCGCAGGCCCGACGCGGGCCACGTGCTCGCAGCGCCCCAGTGAGGCCGCCCTTCCCGCCCACCACCGGGCAGGCCTGAGGTGCTGCCGGGCGTCGACCTGGAAGAGCTCATCATCACGGTCGGTTATATCGGCCTGTTCGCCATCATCTTCGCCGAGTCGGGCCTGTTCTTCGGATTCTTCCTGCCCGGTGACAGCCTGCTCATCTCGGCCGGTGTGCTTGCCTCGGCACGACCTGACCTCTTCTCCTTGCCGCTGCTGGTGGCGGTGTGTTTCATCGCCGCCGTGACCGGCGACGCCGTGGGCTACACCTTCGGCTCACGTGTCGGCCGGCGCCTGTATGCCAGGCCCGACTCGCGTTTCTTCAAGAAGTCCCATCTCGCGGCAGCCGAGGCCTTCTACGCGAAGCACGGTGGCAAGACCATCGTGATCGCGCGATTCATGCCCTTCGTGCGCACCTTCGCGCCCATCGTCGCCGGCGCCGCCAACATGCCCTACGCGCGATTCGCGCTGTACAACTTCACTGGCGCCGTGCTCTGGGCCATCGGGCTGCCCGTGGCCGGTTACGCGCTCGGCGAGGCGCTCGGCGAGGAACTCGACAAGTACCTGCTGATCGTGCTGGCGGCCGTGGTGATCCTGTCCGTGCTTCCCACAGCTATCCACCTCCTTCGCCATAACCACGAGGAGATCAGCGCTCGAGTCCGATCCCGCGGGCGCCAGGGAGCCATCCGGCGCGATGCGCTTCCGGACGAGCCGATCGAGCCTTGAGGGGGCCCCGCGATGCCTGATCCGCTCAAGCCGAGCCGAGCTGACGCCTGGGCGCTGCTCTGCGAATGGACGCTGGGCGAGGCACTGCGTCGTCACGGGCGGGCCGTGGAGGGAGCCGTGGCCTGGTATGGCGAGCACCGCTTCGGTGTGGCCGAGCCGGCGCTCGACCTGTGGCGGATGGCCGGACTGCTGCACGACTTCGATTACGAGCGCTACCCGGAGACGCACCCGATCCGCGGCGCGGAGGAGTTGCGAGCGCTGCGTTACCCCGAATCGATCGTGGAAGCGGTACTGGGACACGGCGACCACACCGGCATGCCCCGAACGACGGACCTTGCCCGGACGGTGTACGCCTGCGACGAGATGAGCGGCTTCGTCATGGCCGTCGCCTATGTCCGCCCGAATCGCAGCCTGGACGAGGTCGACCTGCGCGCCGTGACCAGGAAGATGAAGGACAAGGGCTTCGCCCGCCAGGTGCCCCGAGACCAGTTGACCAAGGGGGCTGAGGAGCTGGGCGTGCCGCTGGATGAACACGTTGCGAACGTCATCGAGGGACTGAAGACCGTGCGACACGATCTGGGCCTGTGAGCGAGCGCGCGATCAGCCTGGAGCGGATCGTGGACGCGTCCGTGGAGCGTGTCTACCGCGCCTGGTCCGACCCGGAGACTCTTACCACTTGGTTCGCACCGCGCGTGGAGGGCTCGCTGGCGGTCGGTGCACGTTCTCTCCTCATCTGGCCCGACCGGCGCTTCTGGCTGGAGATGCTGGAGGCGGAGCCAGAACGACGGATCCGCTTCCGCTGGGCGGTCCTGCTCGACGGCAGCCTGGTTTCCGCGAAGGATGCCAGAGCTACTGACGTGACCGTGAACATCAGTCCCCACGGCTACGGCACGCGGCTGACACTGCATGACGGTCCGTTCGAGATGGACGGCCCGGAGGGACCCGATGACTGGGCGGCGGCGATGGAGAGCTGGGTCCAGGCCTTGGCCAACCTGCGCGCGCAGCTGGACTTCTCGGTCGATCTGCGACGGCGCCCGTAACACCGCCGGCCGCCGTTCACGCCGCGAGCTCGTGCGGGTCGAAGGCCTCCTGCAGGAACTGCGAGGGCGCTGCCGGGTCGTAGACCAGCGTGAGAGTGCGCTTTGCTCGGGTCCAGGCGACATATGCCAGGCGACGCTCCTCCTCGAGCGCGCGGATGGGATCGGCTGCCTCGGCCAGGGTCCGAGCCCCAGGGAAGGTGCCCTCGTCCAGGCCGATGCACGCCACGTGGTCGAACTCCAGCCCCTTCGTGCCATGCGCCGTTGCCAGCACCAGCGAGGCGTCATCTCGACGCAGCTCCGACCGGCGCTCGCGGGCCACCATTATCGCATCGTGAAACGCCGCCGCGGACCGGTACGGCGCAGCCCAGGCGAGGAGTGCACCGCCTAGCGGTCGATCCACCGCGGGCAGGTCGATGACGAGCCTGCCCAGCAGCGGGAGTAGCGGGACGCCGGGAGACTCGGTCTGGGCCGCCATGACTCGATCCAAAAGTGGATCGATGCGCAGGTCATCCAGCAGCAGGCCATCCTCCGCGGCGCGGTAGGGCAGGCCCCGTTCGATGGCTACCGCTGCGAATGGCGCAAGTTCCGCGTTGGTGCGTGCCAGGACAGCGTGCGTGCCCTCACCGTGACCGACCCAGGCACCCAGCAGCCGTCGAGCGCGGGTCAGCGCGTCACCCGGGTCGGGAGCCAGGCGCAGCGACCCGGTGGCACCGGGCGCCGGTTCGATGCGCTTCACGAATCGCTCGCGGTTGCAGGCCACCAGCCGTGACGCGCGCCGCACGACCTCCGGCGGGCAACGCCGGTTGGTGACGAGGTCGTGACGGCGCAGCCCGGGCAGGCGCGCCGCCAATCCGAGCACGCGACGGACGTCAGCCAGCCGCCAGGCGTAGATGGTCTGGTCGTCATCGCCCACCAGGAAGAGGTCTGCCGCCGGGCCGGCCAGCAGCAGGGCCATCTCAAGCTGGCTGCGATCAAGGTCCTGGACCTCGTCCACAAGGAGGGACTCGCAGCTGCTGCGCCAGCGCGCCAGCGACGAAGCATCCTCGCGGAGCTGCGCGAGAGCGAGGCACACGAAGTCGTCGAAGTCCAGGTTTCCCGATTCCCGCAGATGCGCTTGGTATCGCTCGAAGAGGGCGAGGATGGCGGGCGCCGCCCTGGTGCCGTCGGGGTCCAGCTTGAGTCGCGACAGGCCATCGTCAGCCGCGCGCATGATCCTGGCGGGCGCGTGTCGTCCCAGCAATCCGCGGAGGACCGTGGCCCGGTCGATGAGGCGGCAGACGTCCACGCCGGCCTCGCGCAGGATCTCTCGTCCAAGGGCGTGAAAGGTCCGGATGCGGACCGCTCCCCGCTCACGGCCAAGGGGCTCCAACGCTACGTCGACCCGCTCTGCCAGCTCTTCGGCTGCTCGACGATTGAAGGTCACCGCGCAGATCCGCGCCGGCGCCAGCCCAGCGTCTACCAGCCAGGCGACCCGCGCCACGAGCGTCGTCGTCTTGCCGCTGCCGGCAGGTGCCACGCACAACGTCGGTCCACGTGGGGCGGTCGCGGCGGCGCGCTGATCGGGGCTGAGACGGGCAAGCCTTTCCTGGACTGCCGGATGGATGGGGCTCATCGACCCGATACGTTAACCACCGCCTCTCACCTGCGACTTAGTCGGCCGGACGCTGCGGGTAGGGTCGCGTCGTGATGCCCTTAACGGCACGTTTACACGCCGTTGTTGAGACGCTCAGGGACGCTGGAGAACCTGCCCTGAGCAGACCCTGAGTCGTTGGCCGTTGGAGGCCATGGATGCACTCCGATGGGGCGATCGCCAGAGCGGCGGTCGCCCCTCGGCTAGCATCCCCCGGTGACACCGGAGCTCAAGACCACCCTCGCCAAGCTTCCCGACCGGCCCGGCGTCTACCTCATGAAGGATGCGCGCGGCCGCGTCCTCTACGTGGGCAAGGCGCAGAGCCTGCGCAGCCGCGTGCGCCAGTACT
>JALZLQ010000061.1 GCA_030858605.1 Chloroflexota bacterium | reverse complement strand
GCGCCGTCGAAGAGGTCGAAGACGGCGCCGAAGATGACCAGCACACCGGCGTAAAGCCAGGCCTGCGTTGCCGCGAAGTAGGCCGCCACGACTGCGATGGCGAAACCGATGAGCGTCAGTGCGTTGGGCGTCAGGCCGAGGCGACCCAGCGCACGCGCGATGGGCTGGACACCCTGTCGGACACGGGCGCGCGGGCCGGTCGGGACGAGCGGGGTTACGGGCATGTCGGTCTGATTCATGCCGCGTTCGTGGACGGATCGGAGGGGCCTAGAGGACCCAGGAGGGCCCGCTCGCGCTCGCGGTAGAGATCGAGCGCGTCGCGGCGCAGCGAGCAGATCACCTCGCGGCCGCTGCGCTCCATCTCGATGAGTCCGGCCGTCTTGAGCCGCCGCAGATGCCACGAGACAAGCGGCTGCGAGAGATCGACGTGCCCGATGAGCTCCGTAACGGTGCCTGGCGAGTGAGCCAAACGGCGCAGGATGCGCAGGCGCGTCGGGTCGGCCAGGGCTTTGTGGTAGACCGCCACATCACGCAGATCATCGGGCGGCGCGGCGATGGTGGCCAGCGTCGATCGGATGCGGGCGGGGGTCGGCACGGTAGGGACGAGCTCCTTGGGGGCAGGGCGTGACGCACGAAGCATCAACAAGCCTTCATATAAACTGGCATTGATACTACCTGTCTCGGAGACGGGCGTCAAGCTCTGGGAGCTCTTGTCGTGTCGGATGTAAGCCACGTTGGCATATCCAGCGTTAGCAAGTCTCTCGGGAGGATTCGCGGCTGCCAGCGGTGGAAAACTCGTCCGGATCTGAGGTGATTGAGCGCGGGGATCGCTGACGAGGCGGTATCGCGGGCCATGAGGGGCAGCGTTAGGCCCGCTTGAGGTCTGAATGCAAATGTGGCTTGCATCGGGCGGCTCAAGCCTTCGGTATCGCCGCTGGTGTCAAACACTCGGTCGCTTGGAGCGGCAGGGCGGCGCGGGCCGGCGTGCGCACCCGTCGCCACCATGCCGCACGATAGGCACAGATGAGCCGCCGCGATAGGATCCTGCTGCTGGGCGCACTTTCGGGCGGAGCGCTTCTGGTCGGGGTAGAGCTGCTCATCACGGCCGTGGCGCTGCCGGCCATCCTGACCGACCTGGCGGGCTGGACAGAGCTGCGCCGCGCGTCGTGGATCGTCAACGGGTACGCCCTGACCTACATCGCCACGATGCCCCTGGCAGGTCGCGCAGCGGACCGCTATGGACTGCCCAGGCTCTTCATCCTGGCTCTGGCCGTCTTCGCCATCGGCTCCGTGTTGTCCGGTCTGGCCCAGACGCTTGACCAGCTCATCGCGGCGCGCGTGGTGCAGGGCATCGGTGCCGGGGCGGTGGTGCCACTGGCCACGGCCGGCGCCAGCCACCTGTTCGAGGGGCCATCACGCGCCCGGGCCCTGGGCGTGGTCGGTGCCTTCACGTTCCTGGGCATGGCCCTGGGGCCTTTCGCCGGCGCGACGATCCTCCAGTCGTTCCAGCTGGGACCGGCCCTCGGCGCGGCGGGTCTGGGCGAATCGGCACTGGTCGACCTGCTCGCGCCGTCCTGGCGCTGGATCTTCTACCTGGGCGCACCGCTGGCTCTCCTGGCCATGATCTATACCTGGGCCGCAGCGCCGGCCTGGCCGCGTACGCCGTCCCGAGGCCGGCTGGATGTCTTCGGCGCGAGCCTCTTCACGGCCGCGCTGGCCGCGGGCCTGCTGGGCCTGACGCGGCTCGGTGAGCTGGACGCGGGTTTCCCCGGGCCGGTGGAGCTTGGTCTGGTGGCTCTGGTGCTGGGCATCGCGGCCATCACGTGGAACCTGCGCGCACGCGATCCCTTCCTGGACCTCCGTTTGCTGCGCGACCGGACGTTCACGGCGGCGGTCGTGCTCAGCTTGCTGACCGGATACGCCCTGGCCACGGCCATCATCGGAGCGGCCGTCTTCGTCGACCGGGTGCGCTACGGCGGCCCCAACGAGCAGCAGATCGTCCTGGGAGCGCTGGCACTGGCCATGGCGGTCGGTGCACTGGGCGCCGGATTCGCCATGCGCTACCTCTCCGCGGTGCTGCTCAGCCTGGCCGGTCTGGCCCTCAGCATGGGCGGCCTCCTGCTGGTCGCTGGAGCTGGCCCCGAGACCGACCGGGATCTGCTGCTGGGCGGCTTTGCCCTCTTCGGCCTGGGATTCGGCCTGACCGTGACACCGCGCAGCACGGCCGCCGTGGAGGCCCTGGGAAAGGAGTCGTTCGGCATCGCCTCAGCCGGCGTGACCGTGGCCCGGATGGCGGGCATGGCCGTGGGCCTGGCAGTGCTCACTGGTTTCGGGTCTCGTCGCATCGAGTCGCTCAGCGTGGTGCTGGTCGACCCGGTGGCTCGGGACGCCGTGCTGCCCCCGGCGTTGCGCGGGCGACCGCTGGAGGACGGCCTGGTGGTCGATGCGCTCGAGGCGTGGGCCAGCCTCGAGGCCGCGTCCATCCTCTCGGGCCTGTTCCTGGTGGCGACGGCAGTACTGCTGGCGGCCGTGCTGCCGACCCTGCTCATGGGCAACATCGCGCGCAGGCGGCTCGGTGAGCGCATCATGCGACACGATGGGCACGCAGCGGGAGATGAAGACGGTTCCGAAGCAGCCCTCGCCCTCTGAGCCAGCCGCCTCAGGCGGGGCCAGGCACTCCTCGACAGAGGCGGTCGAACCCGAGGGCCCGTTGCGCGGGTTCATCTGGACCCCTGACGGCTCGGTCACCGAAGTCGCTGACCTGCATGTGCTGGAGCAGGCCCATGCCGACCCAAGCGCGCGAATCTGGATCGACGTCGAGGCGGCCTCGACGGACACGCTGACCGCCATCGCCCGATGTCTGGGCCTTCACGTGCTGACTGCTGAAGACATCATCGAGCGCAACCAGCGCGCCAAGGTCGAGTTCATCGATGGAACGATGCACCTCGTGCTGTTCGCGCTCATCTATGAGGGGGAACTTGTCCCGATCGAGCTGGATATCGTCCTCGGCCCCCGCTTCCTCCTCACTTCCCATCCACCCGCCTGGCGTCCAGTGGACGCGGAGAACATGCGACGCTTCGGGGTTGCCCACTTCCTTGGCGTGGGAGTCGACCACCTGCTATGGGCCGTGGTCGATCCGACCGTGGACGGCTACTTCCCGGTGTTCGACCGGTTGGGCGACGAGATAGACCAGCTCCAGGACGATGTGCTCAGTCGACCGTCCCGCTGGGTCGTCGAGCGGCTCTTCCAGGTTCGCCGAGACCTGCTCACCATCCGTCATGCGCTGAGCCCCGAGCGCGAGGTCTTCAACCAGCTGACCAACCGCGGCAACCCCCTCATCGCCCCGGAGCGCATCGTCTACTTCCGGGACGTCTACGACCACCTGATCCGACTGAACGATGAGCTCGACTCCTACCGGGAGATGGTGAGCACTACCCTTGATGCTTACCTCTCAACGGTCAACAACGACCTGTCAGAGGTGATGAAGCGCCTCACCGCCGTGACCGCCGTGCTGGCCGGAGCCGGAGCGGTGGCGGGCGTCTTCGGCATGAGTGAGGTGGGCTTGGCCCTGGGCTTCACGGACGTGCGCTTCTGGATCGTCGCCACCATCATCCTCGTCGGTAGCCTCGCGGGATTCCTCTACTTCCGGCGCATCGGTTGGATCTAGGCGCTCAGGCGTCGTAGCAGGCCACCGGTCGCGGTACCGGTCGAGCCTCCGCGCGTGTCGACGGCAGCTCGCTTATCAGCCGCGCCGCGACCTGGAGCTTGGGCACGGTGCCGCGCGGCCCCTCACTCGTCTGAAGCACAAGGCGCCGCTCTCCGGGAGGCAGGTCCAGCGCCAGCGAAAAGTCGAGAGCATGGCGCTTGACCTGGAAGATCTCGTACACGTAGAGCCGATCATCCGCGGTGTAGACCTCCACCAGGGCGCCCAGGAGGGACGCCCCATCCTGAAGCTCCGATGCTTCCAGCAGCGGCAGGAACATCCCCGCCCGCGCGTGTGCGTACAGGTAGGTCGAGCCCTCCTGTCCCGGTTGACGTAAAGCGTCATGGAAGATCGCCACGTCGCAGGGGGGATAGAGATCGGGGCCCTGGCCGGGCACGCGCTCCTGGCGAGAGATGACGGGCAGATCGATGCGCTCTGAGGGGATGACGAGACGCGTCGCCACGGCCGCTGAGGCGTCGGGGGTTTGGGTCGGTGCCGGAGTGGGTAGCGAGCTGGCGATGGGCGGAGGAGTCGAGGGC
>JALZLQ010000257.1 GCA_030858605.1 Chloroflexota bacterium | reverse complement strand
GTCCCCGAAGGTGAGCAAACGCAGGACCAGGAAGATCAGGATCCCGCCGCCGGCACCCAGGATATATAGGCCCGCCCCGATGGCCCTGCCGACGGCCGCGACTGCCCAGATGCCCGCCGCCGTGGTCAGGCCGACCACGCCTGAGCGGACCTGGATGATCGTGCCGGCCCCCAGGAACCCGATGCCCGTGACTATCTGCGCAGCCACTCGCGAGGCGGGGTCGCCCGGCCCGAACGCATAGATGCCGCCTGGCGTGAAGAGCGCGCTGCCCATCCCGACCAATACGTTGGTACGCACGCCCGCGGGCTTGTTCTTGGACTCCCGGTCGAAGCCGATGAGCAGTGCCACGACACCCGCGATGGTCAGCCGGAGGAGACCCTCGAATTCCGGGTAGCGAACCAGCAGATCGGCAAGTCCGTCCATCAGGCGAGCTGCCGGGCGAGCGGTGGACTCGTGGCCAGGACGCGCGCGTACACCTGCTCGTACCCGTCGGCCATGCGCTCGGCCGAGAAGCGCTCCAGCACGGACTCACGGATGGCCGCCCGGTCCAGCCCATCTATCCGCTCGACCTGCGCGGCCATGCCCGGCGCATCATCGGCCAGGAACCCATCCACCCCTTCGCGGACGATCTCCGGCAGGGCGCCCACGCGCCTGGCGATGACCGGCGTGCCACAGGCCAGCGATTCGATGGCCGTGAGACCGAACGGCTCGGGCCAGGTGCTGGGCATCAGCGTGGCGTGACTGGCGGCCAGCAGCGCGTCTCGGTCGGCCGGACCCAGCTCGCCCAGCACCTCGACATCGGCTCTGGACATGGCCGGCTCGAAGACATCCTGGTAGTAGGCCACCTCACTGGGCAGCCAGGGCTCCTTGGCGGCCACGCGCAGCGTTCGTCCCGTGAGGCGAGCCACCTCGATGGCGTCCAGGATGCCCTTCTCTGGGGTGATGCGGCCCACGAAGGCAAGGCTGCCATCCCGCGGCGTCGCCCCCAAGGGCATGTGGCGCAATGTCAGACCGTTGTGCACCACGGCCGCCCACGGCACGTCCGGCTGCTGCGCCGCCTGGCCCCGGCTGATGGCCACCAGACCACGCGGCCGATCACGGAGGATGCTCGCCGCGAAGGGGGTATCAAGGCGGCCATGGAACGTACCTACCACGGGCGTCGTGGCGGCTCGCGCGAGGAGCACGCTGTGGAAGTCGATGTGGCTGTGGATGAGATCGAACTCAGCCTGTAGGCGCAGGACCTCGAGGTGTGTCGCGGTGATCCAGGGCGATAGGTCACCGCGGAAGTCCTGGACCCGCAGCGCGATGGGCACCGTCTCGATGAGCCGGCCGGCGGACCGCGAGTCACCGGACGCGAAGAGCGTCAGCTCGTGGCCGCGGCGCTCCAGCTCGCGAACGAGCTCGTCGACGATACGCTCGGTCCCTCCGTAGCCCGGTGGCGGCACGGGTTCGATGGGCGGCGCGACGAGGGCCAGCCGCAGCGGCCGCTGCACGCGCAGAGCGGCCGGGCGCTCCTCGGGTGTCATGGCGCCAGTATCACGCCTCCGGTGCCCGGCCCCGCTACGACCGAGGCGAGCCCCGGTGGAGGCTACGGCCTATCCACGTCGCAGCGCACCGGATCGTTCTTTGCCACCAGCCGGCCCAGCACATGTCGGTTGGCCGCGATGGGCGCATACACGAGGTCCGCCAACGTGGCCATCCCGGGGAGACGCGTCCATGGCCGCAGCAACCAGGCACCGGGCAGCGCGTCCAGGATAGCCAGCATGGCGCGCCCGCCAGCCACTACCGAGCCGTCCCGACGCACCAGGTGGATGGACTCGGCCAGCGGGTAGCGCGCTGCCACTGCTGCCAGCTCGGGTCGATCGCGTGCGGAGGTCGCGGACTGGAGCGCCACGTACTCCAGGCGTCCGTGGCGGTCCAAGCCGCGCAACTGGCGCACGGTCCAGTTACAGAAGCCGCAGTCGCGATCGAACAGCACGGTCAGATCGAAGCTGCGTGGCTGGCGGGTGAGTCGAGGGGCAGTCATGCGTCAATCGTACGTCTCAGGACCCGAGAGTCGAAACAGGGCCTACCCTTTGGAACGTAATGATCCCGACCAGCCAGCCCACGACCGTCCGCATCGGGCGCGAGGAGCCGCTCCCGTCCGATGATGCGATCCTGGCACGCCCCGATCTGGACCTGGAGATGCTGGCTCAGCGCTGGGC
>JALZLQ010000223.1 GCA_030858605.1 Chloroflexota bacterium | reverse complement strand
CCGGTCGATCCCTCTCGTCATAGAGGCGCGTCAGAAGCCCGAAGCAGTCAGGGCCGGACGAGGTCCGCGTACGCGTCGGGCCGGCGGTCGCGGTAGAACTGCCAGGTCTGGCGAACCTCCTGGATCTTGTCCAGGTCCATCTCGCGGATGAGCAGCTCTTCCTTGTGCGCGTCGCCCAGGTCGCCGATGAACTGGCCGCGCGGGTCGGCGAAGTAGCTCTGTCCGTAGAAGTCGTTGTCGCCCAGGTCGGCCTCGATGCCCACCCGGTTGATCGTCCCCACGAAGTAGCCGTTGGCCACGGCGTGGCTGACCTGCTCGATGCGCCAGAGGTACTCCGACAGGCCGCGCGACGTGGCCGAGGGGATGAAGACCATCTCCGCGCCGTTCAGCCCCAGGGCGCGGGCACCCTCCGGGAAATGACGGTCATAGCAGATGTAGACACCGACCTTGCCCACGGCCGTCTCGAAGACGGGGTAGCCCAGGTTCCCCGGGCGGAAGTAGTACTTCTCCCAGAAGCCCTTGACGTGCGGGATGTGCGTCTTGCGGTACTTGCCCAGGTAGGAGCCGTCGGCGTCGATGACCGCGGCCGTGTTGTAGTAGATGCCGGCGGCCTGCTCGTCCTCCTCGTACATGGGCACGATGAGCACCATGCCCGTCTGCTTGGCCAGATCCTGCATGCGTTTGGTGGTCGGCCCGTCCGGGATCAGCTCCGTGTAGGAGTAGTACTGCGGATCCTGCACCTGGCAGAAGTAGGGCCCGTAGAACAGCTCCTGGAAGAGCATCACCTGCGCACCCTGCTTGGCCGCCTCGTGCGCGTACTGCTCATGCTTCTGGATCATCGATTCCTTGTCGCCGGTCCACTCCGCCTGGAGCAGCGCGCCGCGCACGATCCGTGGCATCCCTGAGACCTCCCTCGGGTTGTGTCTGGACGGCCGCTGGTGGGCCGCTCGGTGAGCGCCGGCCTCGCTGTCACAGCAGCGTTCGTGGCCGGTCGGATGACGTCGTCGAGTCGAGGCGTCAGCTTACACCGGGGCCACGCTGCCACGCGGCCAAGCGGCGAGGAGGCGGGGTGACGGCACTATCGTCGACGGGGCGACTACTCCAGCGACTCAGCTTGGTTCGGCTTGGTCGAGCCCGGCCTCCGCCCGCGGCAAGGCGGCTTGAGCCTCCGTCTGACGGCACTATCGTCGCGGTGTGTCACTTTGTGCCGTTCCCAGCAAGTCACCAGGCGACCCGATCGCCCAGGTCGCCGAAGTGGCCGCTCTTGACGATAGTGGCGTCCATCTGTGCCTCAAGGCCGAGTGACGAGTGCCCCGGGCGCGTCGATCCCCAGCGCCCCGTCGGGGCCGCGACGCGCCGATCCCCAGCGCCCCATCGGGGCCGCGACGACTTGATGGTTTCCTGACGATAGTGGCGTCGATCCGGGCATCGATCTGGCACCGACGCCGGCATCGATCTGGCACCGACGCCGGCGATAACGGCCACGGCTCCAGAGGCGTGGCCACGAAGAACCGCGCCGGCCCGTCGCCCCAGCGCGTCCACGGCCGACGATCGCACGGCGGGTCCATAATCCGTCCCGAGCGCCCGCGGAGGCGCCAAGAGCCGAGGGCGAGGGACGACGTGACAGACGACCGCTGGGGCGAGGACACGGCCGCACTGCTGCGCCGGACCAGCGAGCTGGCGACGCAGTACCTGACCAGCCTGCCCGATCGAAGCGTCGCTCCCTCGGCATCACTGGACGCGTTGCGTGCCGCGCTGTCCTTCGACCTGCCGGCCGAGGGCGAGCCTGCGCTGCAGGTCATCGAGTCGATGGTTCGGGAAGGTGACCCCGGAGTCATGGCCTCCGCTGGTCCGCGCTTCTTCGGGTTCGTCATCGGCGGCACGTTGCCGGCAGCTCTGGCCGCCGACTGGATGACCTCCGCCTGGGACCAGGACGTGGGCCTCTACGTGTTGGGCCCGTCCTACGCGGTGATGGAGGAAACGGCCGTCCGCTGGCTGCTGGATCTGCTCGACCTTCCGCCGACAGCGAGCGTCGGGTTGACCACGGGCTGTCAGATGGCTCATTTCGTGGCGCTGGCCTCGGCCCGACGTGCGGTGTTGCTGCGCGAGGGGTGGGACGTCGAGTCCAAGGGGCTCAACGGCGCGCCGGAGGTGCACGTCGTGGGCGGGGGAGAGGCGCACATCACGATCTCCATCGCACTCCAGATGCTGGGCCTGGGCGCGGATCGCATGAAGCGAGCGGCGGCCGACGACCAGGGACGCATGCGGCCGGACGCACTCCGTGAAGTGCTGGCGAGCTGCGATGGGCCGACCATCGTGTGCGCCCAGTCCGGCAACGTGAACACCGGTGCCTTCGATCCCCTGGAGGAGATCGCTGACATCGTCGCGGAGCGGCCGAACGCCTGGCTCCACGTGGACGGCGCCTTCGGACTGTGGGCCGCTGCCTCCCCGGAGCTACGCCACCTGATCGGCGGCGCGGAGCGCGCCGATTCCTGGGCGTCGGACTCGCACAAGTGGCTGAACGTGCCCTACGACTCCGGCTTCGTGGCGGTGTCCGACCCGGAGGTCCACCGAGCTTCGATGATGATGAACGCGGCGTATCTGATGCAGCGCGAGGGCGACCAGCGCGACCCGTCCGACTGGGTGCCCGAATTCTCGCGCCGCGGACGCGGCCTGGCGGTCTATGCGGCGCTGCGCTCGCTGGGCCGGGATGGCGTGCGCGACCTGATCGAGCGTTCCTGCCGTCTTGCGCGCAGGATGGCCGACCAGCTGTCTGCCGCAGCGGGCGTGCTGATCCTCAACGAGATCGTGCTCAACCAGGTGCTCGTGCGCTTCGGCGACGACGACGCGCTCACCCGCGAGGTGGTCCGACGCGTTCAGGAGGACGGCACCTGCTGGCTCTCGGGCAGCGTCTGGCAGGGTCGCGCGGTGATGCGCATCTCCGTCTCCAACTGGTCGACCACCGACGCGGACGCGGACCTTTCGACTGAGGCGATCCTGCGCTGCTGGGACGCCGCGCGCGGCGCGACCCAGGGCTGACGCCCGCCGCTCGACCGAGGACGACGTCCTAGTCGAGCACCAGATACGCGTCCACGTCGACCCGGGGCCGTCCGGCTGTGCCCATCACCACGACCTGGATGGTCCGTTCCACGGATCCCTCCCAGGTGCGCATGAAGACGAGCTGGCGCGGCGACTTGGAGGGAGCCTGCAGGTCGATGACGGCGACCTCCTTGCCGTCGATCAGGATCCGTGCCTCCCCGCGGTCGGGCCCGCGAGGCGCCACCAGCGCGATGGCCGAGCCGGTGAAGGTGAGGGTCGACCGGGCGCCCTCCGTCACAGCGAAGCGGGTGTAGTCGCCAGACGCGGTCGAATCGCGATCCTCGCGCCACTTGCCACCCGCGAGGTTCGACTCCTGTGCCTGTATCACTTCGGCCCGGAACGAGACACCGGTTCGGAACGTGCTCCAGTAGCCGTCGCCGTCCTGGGCGCGCACGCGGAAGCGGTAGGAACGACCGTCCCGGATGCCGAGCGTGACCTCCGTTGACGTACGCGACGCGAGCTCGATGGGCTGCCAGGATGCGCCGTCGATGCTGCGCTGGAGCTTGTAGCGGTCGATGCCGCTCTCGTCTGTGGCGCTCCAGCTCACGGTGATCGCGCGACCGGCCAGGACGCCACCTGTCGCCAGCTGTGTCACGGGCGCCTCCACGACCGGGAGGCCAGTATCCCCACCGTCATCGGGA
>JALZLQ010000158.1 GCA_030858605.1 Chloroflexota bacterium | reverse complement strand
GCCCTACATCCTGATCACGGACAAGAAGATCTCGGCCGTCGCGGATATCGTCCCGACGCTGGAGAAGGTCCTGGGCGCAGGGCGCAAGGAGCTCCTCATCGTGGCCGAGGATGTCGACGGCGAGGCTCTCGCCACGCTGGTCGTCAACAAGCTGCGGGGCATCGTCAGCGTGCTCGCCGTGAAGGCGCCCGGCTTCGGTGACCGGCGCAAGGAGATGATGCGCGACCTGGCCATCCTAACCGGCGGGCAGGTCATCAGCGAGGAGATCGGCCGCAAGCTCGACTCAGTCACCCTGGAGGACCTGGGGCGCGCCCGCCGCGTCCTCTCCACGAAGGACGCCACCACGGTCATCGAGGGCAAGGGTACGCAGTCGGAGATCGACGCCCGCGTCAAGCAGATCAAGGCGCAGGTCGAGGACACCACCTCGGACTACGACAAGGAGAAGCTCCAGGAGCGACTGGCCAAGCTGGCCGGCGGTGTGGCCATCATCAAGGTCGGCGCCGGCACGGAGACGGAGCTCAAGGAGAAGAAGCACCGCGTGGAGGACGCGCTGTCGGCGACGCGCGCTGCGCTGGAGGAGGGCATCGTGCCAGGCGGCGGCGTGGCGCTGCTGAACGTCCAGTCGGCGCTTGATGGCTTGGGCATGGACGGCGACGCGGCCATCGGCGTGCGTATCGTCCGCCGTGCCCTGGAGGAGCCGGTCAAGCGACTGGCGGAGAATGCGGGCATGGATGGCGGCGTGGTCCTGGAGAACATCCGACGTCGCCAGCAGGAAGCCGGCGACCAGACCATCGGCTACGACGTGGTGGCTGACGATTACACCGACCTTCTCGCCCGCGGCATCGTCGATCCGGCCAAGGTGACGCGCTCCGCCCTCGAGAACGCGGCCTCCATCGCGGCCATGGTGCTCACCACGGAGGCCATGATCACGGACAAGCCGGAGCCTGCATCGGCGGCGCCGCAGATGCCCCCCGGCGGCATGGGCGGGATGGACTTCTAGGAGTCCGCAAGACTCATATGCGGCGGTAACTACTGGGAGCGACTGCCCACGGTGAGCCCGAAGCCTGACAAACGCACCCGGTGGAAGCGTTAGCCGGTTCGCTAGCGCGCACTTGACGTCACCCCGCCATCGGGGGTGATACTCAGCACACCATGGATCGGCTCGAGTCCAGCGGATTCAGCGACTTCGATCATCTGGGGGTCGTCTTTCGGCGGACCCTCTCGTTGCTCCACGCGCTGATGGAGACCGGTGGCCTGCCCGATGGGGCGAGCGAGGTGCTCGCCACTGAGACGTTGCCGCACATCGAAGACGTGGAGGCGGGCTTCCGCGTCCGGCTTCGGGCGACCGAGTCGAACCTCGAGGAGTTGCGGACGCTGGTCCTTATCGGCGGGCTGGGTCTACCCGAGCCTCGCGACACGGCCGAGGCTCGGGCCGCGCTGATCGAGTCGATGCAGGCGCGCGCTGGGGCGGGCGGTGACCGGACCCTTAGCGCGTCGCCTGGTCGGCGGCTGGCGGCCGTTGAGCATGCGCGGCTGGTCTTCGCGCTGATGCCCACCACGCCAGGTGAGTCCGTGCGCTACCCGTCGGGGCGTCGGACCTATGCCGACATCGCGGCACCGCGCTCGGCGACAGAACTGGCCGGTCGCATCGAGGAGCTCGAGCGCCGCCTCTGGCATGTGGCCACGGGCCGGGTGCCCGACCCTGCGGACGTCGGGTATCGGCGCGTATACGGCTTCTTCGATATCGGTGAGCGACTGGTCAGCGGGAACCTGCGACTCAGCTGATCCGTGGGCTCCTCGCCCCCTGAGCGGAATCCGCAACGTCCTGCGCGGATCGTCGGGGCATGCATCGGCGAGCGGCTTGGTACCATGCGCTCGCCCACCTTCGACGCATCGAGGCAGACCCCTGACGTTCGAACGCTCGCCGAGCAACGCTGACCGCACCGCCGATGGCGTCGCGCCGTCCGCCGGCAGTCCCGCTGCTCCGCCGACCACCAGTCCCACTGCTCCGCCGTCCGGCAGCGCGACAGCGCCGTCGAGCGGCAGCGCCCACGCGCCGTCAAGACCGAGCGCACGCTCCGTGCCGCCGCCTTCGACGCCGATCGGCCGGCCGGGAGGAACACCGTCCGGGGGCGGGCGCGCCGCTGGACAGCGACCCCAGACCCCCGCGCCCCCGCCGGCACCCGGCGTCCGCCAGCAGACCGGCCGGGTAAAGTCAGCGGCCAGCGGCCTTGTGTCTGCCCACCTCAGCTTGCTCAAGAGCGAGATCGGCGTCATCGTCGGACAGGCCAAGATCATCGCCCTGCTGGCCGGCGTGATGCTGGGGCTCTTGCTGCTGCTGGGCACTTTGCTGTACACGGGCACCTGGCTGTTCCTCGGGGAGTGGCTATTCGGGTCGATCGGTTGGGGCCTATTGCACGGCGCCCTCGCAACGCTGGGCATCATCGCCGCGCTCGCGTTCGTCCTGATAGGCAATTCCCCGCGCGTGCCGGCGATGGCGCTCGCCCTGGCCGCCATCGTCGGGGCGTTGCTCTCCCTGCTCTTCGCCACGAACCTGCTGCGCAACTTCTTCGTTGCAGTCGCCGACGCGCTCCAGGCCGCGCTGCGCCTTGACGCGGCGGCGCTGAACGGCCTGCACGTCACGCTCCTGAGCATGGCCGCCGTGATGGGCGTGCTTGGTCTCCTGGCCGGGCTCCGGGCAGGCATCGTGGGAGCCGTCGGTGGGCTGCTGGCCGGTGCGATCATCGGTGCGCTCTTCGGCTACGCCCTGGGCGGCGACTCTCTGGCATCGGCCTACCCCATGCTGGCCGGAGCGCTGGCTGGGCTGATCGTCATCGGTACCCTCGGCCTGCTCGTCGGCGGGAAGGCCGGCGGGGCGCGTGGTGCGCTGACCGGTCTGGCCCTGGGCGGGATCTTGGGTGTGATCCTTGGCGCCATCTTCGGTGCGGTGACGTTCGACCTGCGGGGCGCCGTCGCCGTGGGCGTCACCCTTGGCCTGCTGGCTTGGCTCGCCTTCCAGGCCGCCCTCGCCGCACGCGAAGGCATCGACCCCATGAAGCGGTTCGGAAAGCTCGTGCCGAGCGAGACGATGGCGGCCGCAGATGAGACCCGTAGCTGGTTGGGACAGGAATGGAAGCGACAACGAAGCAAGCTCACCAAGAGGTAGCCGCCGCGCGCAAGGCCTTGGGGCACGAGCTCGACGAGCTCCGCCTCGCCACGCGCTCTGCGGTCGACATCCCGGCCAAGGTCAAGCGCAACCCGGTCAAGACCGTCGGACTCCTCGGCGGCGCGGGGTTCCTCGCCGTGGGCGGCCCCAAGCGGGTCATCCAGGCCATCGAGCGGCGTGTGCGGCCGGCCAAGAAGGACCGGCTCAAGGGGATCCTGCCCAAGGACATCGAGAAGCTGGTGGACAAGACCGCGTCCAACGCCGAGGACGTGCGCCAGCGTCTGGAGCAAGACTTCTACGACTGGATGAGCAAGAAGCGGCCGCAGCAGGCGCCGGCCACCGCGCGGCAGAGTTTCTGGAAGACCTATGACTCGTTCCTGGGTCCTCTCGGCGCGCTTGGAGCCAAGGCCATGGCTGAGAAGCTGTTCGCCGCGGACACGAAGCGCACCAAGCCCGGCGGTGAGCGGGAGCGCCCCGGCAGTGTGTCGCCCGCGGACTCCATCGCCACTACCGTGGGCAAGAAGCTCAGCGGGAGCTGAGGACCAGCGCGCGGTTACTGAAACGTAGCGCGCGACACACGCGCGCTAGACTTGCGCATCGGGCGAGTGGCGGAATGGCAGACGCGCCAGGCTTAGGACCTGGTGCCGCGCGAGCGGCGTGTCGGTTCGACCCCGACCTTGCCCACCACGGATGGTCCCTGGCACTCAGCGCGGTGGCGCGCTCAGCTGTGAGGCCAGGTCCCGGACGTCGACGGTGAGATCGACCGTCATCCCATCCGGCGTGATGAGCACGTCACTCAGCCGCCACGAGTCCGACGGCGCTGGTGCCAGCAGCACGATCGGCTCGACGCCGACCGGATCCAGGATCAGGGCGTCGCCGGTCACCCGCAAGCGAGCATCTACGGTCCGGCCGCCCTGCTGGAAGGTGATAGATCCGTCATCGAGGATGACATCGTCGACTTCCAGGCCGGCCTGGCTGGCTATCTCCCGGACGAGTGCCTCCGATTCGGGACGGTCCAGGCGACCCGTCGCGCGCGTCGCCTCGGCGGGGCCCTCCAGGTCGATCGTCTCCACGACTATGCCCACATCCCCTGGGCCTGTGACGCGCACCTCGTAGAGCGTGCCGCTGACGGTCTCGAAGGTTCGGTCAGAGAGAGACACTTCCGTGAGCGTCAGGTCCACCCGCCCGATGACAGCGCGGGGGACGTCCACTTGGTTGCCTTGGATGCGCACAGAGGGAGCTCGTCCGGAGAGGATGCCAGGCCCGAGCAGGTCGACGCTCACTTCGACATCGTCGCCTTCCAGGCCAGCGTCGTGCGCGAGGCCGCTGATGACGGGTCCGGCCACGACCGGGATGACCACGAAGACGAGCAGCGCGATCAGTGCGGCGCTGAATGCCGCGAACTTGACGAGGCCGGTCAAGCGACCCTCCGTGCGACCGGCGCGCCGTCATGGAGAGCGGCCCGGCAGGCTCCCAGCCTACGTCATCCCGCCTCGACCGGGCCCGGCGCCTATACTTTGGTCTCTCCATGAATAGCTCCACCCTCTGCTTGTGAAGTTCAACGCCACGCCCGCCGACCGCAGCACCGTGTTGCTCGAGGTGGAGTTGCCTGGTGACCGCGTGAAGCGGTCCATCGATGTCTCCGTGCGCCACATCGGACAGCGTCACCGTGTCCCCGGGTTCCGTCCGGGGCGCATCCCGCGGCCCATGTTGGAGCGCGCTCTGGGCATCCATCGCGACGATCCGGACGCGCCCGACCCGATCTATGACGACGCCAAGGAGCACCTCTTCGAGTCATCCGTCATCGAGGCCCTGCGCGAAAGCGAGCTTGACGTGCTGGCCATCCCGGCTCCCCAGTGGACCAGCTTCCACGAGCAGGACGGGGCCGCCTATCGCGTCACGCTGCCCGTGCGCCCTGCCGTGAAGCTTGGTGCTTACACCGGCTATCCCTTCACCATCGAGGTCGAGGAGATCGACGAGGCCAAGGTGGAGGCCGTGGTCGAGGAGTTGCGCGACCAGCAGGCCAGCCTGGTGCCGGTCGAAGGTCGCGGTGCGCAGGACGGGGACTACGCCGTCGTCGGCTTCGAGGGGCGACGTGACGGCGCGCTCATCGAGGGAGCCCAGTCGGAGCGCTTTCCGCTGATCATCGGCAAGGAGCGCATGATCCCCGGCTTCGAAGCGCAGCTCGTGGGGCTGCGCGAGGACGACGAGAAGGTCTTCAGCGTGACGTTCCCGGAGGACTACGGGCAAGCGGAGCTGGCCGGCCAGGAGGTCGAGTTCACGATCGTCATGCGTGAGCTCCGCGAGAAGCAGCCGCCCGCGCTCGACGATGACTTTGCGCGTTCTCTGGGCGGCTACGCAGACTTGGCCACGCTTCGTACGGAGATCGAGCGTCGCCTGGAGCGCAGCGCCAGGGACCGCGCCCGTCACGCCTTCGCCGACCACGTCATCGAGTTCGCAACGGCCAACGCCACGCTCGACGTGCCGGAGCTTCTCGTGGAGCGTGAGATGGACGTCATGATCGACGAGCTGAAGGTTCGCCTTGCAGAGCAGCGCATCGGCTTCGAGGAGTACCAGAAGGCCACGGAGCGTGACGAGGCTGCCATCCGAGCGGAGTACCGCGAACAGGCCGAGAAGCGCGTGACGGTGCTCCTGGTCCTGGGCGCGATCGCCGACGCGGAGGGCGTGGAGGTGCCCGACGGCGCTGTCGAGGCGGAGATCGAGCGCGGCCGGCAGTCAGCCGAATCCAATCCGCGCCTGGTGGAGTATCTGGAGTCAGAACGGGGCCGGTCGTACCTGCGCTCGCAGCTCCGTCGGACCCAGGTCGTGGAGTCGCTCATCGACAAGTACATCGCCGAGCATCCGGAGTTCAGCGATGTCCGCCACACGGAAGATATCGAGGCGGAGGAGGCGGTCCTTGCCGCCAGCGCCGCCGCACTCGCCGCTGCGGCCGCCACGCAAACCGAGGCGGACGAAGCCGACGAGGCTGATGAGCCGGCTGCCGTGCCCGCCGAGGATCCCGTCATCCAAGCTCACGAACCCGTCACCGAGGGCACCCGATCGTGACTCACCTTCCCGCCGAGGGATCGGCTGCCATGCGCGCGGCGCTTAGTGCCAGGGCCATGCTCGTGCCCATGGTCATCGAGACATCGAGTCGCGGTGAGCGGGCCTACGACATCTACAGCCGGCTGCTCAAGGAGCGCATCATCTTCCTGGGCGACGCGATAGAGGACCACATGGCCAACCTCATCATCGCGCAGCTGCTGCACCTGGAGGCAGAGGATCCCGATCGGGACATCAGCCTCTACATCAACTCACCGGGTGGCGTGGTGACGGCAGGGCTGGCCATCTACGACACGATGCAGTATCTGCGAGCGCCGGTCAGCACGATCTGCATCGGCATGGCCGCCTCGATGGCCGCGGTCCTCCTGGCGGCAGGCGCCAAGGGCAAACGCTACGCCCTCCCCAACAGCCGGATCATGATCCACCAGGGCTCCGGCGGCTTCCGCGGCAACACGCCGGACATCCTCATCCAGGTGCGCGAGCTCGAGGAACTCATCAACGCGAATCACCGCATCCTCGCCCGACACACTGGACAGACCGTGGCCAAGATCGTCAAGGACACCGAGCGGGACTACTTCATGGCACCTGGCGAGGCCAGGGAATACGGCATCATCGATGAGGTCTACGCCGAGCGCAGCCAGTCGCTCATCAGCGAGGCCAAGAAGGAAGGCGCTCTGGCCGGAGAGGGCAGTGCCGCCCACGAGGGCGAGGACGTTGGGCCGCAACCGGCCAAGTCCCCGCCCGAGAAGGGCATTCGCGGATGAACCGCACCGGAGGGCTCGCGACGGTGCATCATGCGCAGGTGATGTCGCAGGGGCACGTGCCGATGAGCCGAGTCGGCTCGCCGCGGGTCGCCCGGTAGGGAGCCAGAAGGACCGACTCGATGTCTACCACCACCGGTAGCAAGACACCGAAGGTGCCGTACCGCTGCAGCTTCTGTGGCAAGAGCCAGGAGCAGGTGCGCAAGCTCATCGCGGGCCAGAGCGTCTATATCTGCGACGAGTGCATCAATCTCTGTCAGGAGATCATCGAAGAGGAGATGCTGGAGACGCCGCGCGCCAAGCCGCAGGCGGCCAAGCTACCCAACCCCCGCCAGATCAAGGAAGCGCTCGACAGCTATGTCATCAGCCAGGAGCGCGCCAAGCGCGTGCTGTCAGTGGCCGTGTACAACCACTACAAGCGGGTCAACGCCGGCAACCTGGTGGACGACGTCGAGCTCCAGAAGTCCAACGTGCTGCTGGTCGGTCCGACCGGCTCCGGGAAGACGCTCCTGGCGCAGACATTGGCCAAGGTCCTGGACGTGCCCTTCTGCATCGCGGACGCGACGTCGCTCACGGAAGCCGGCTATGTCGGCGAGGACGTCGAGAACATCCTGTTGCGGTTGATCCAGACCGCTGACTTCGATGTGGCCCGCGCGCAGCGCGGCATCATCTATATCGATGAGATCGACAAGATCGCGCGCAAGGCCGACAACCCTTCGATCACCCG
The DNA here is from genome assembly GCA_030858605.1 of Chloroflexota bacterium. Taxonomy (GTDB): domain Bacteria; phylum Chloroflexota; class Limnocylindria; order Limnocylindrales; family CSP1-4; genus Palsa-1032. The sequence goes on along the minus strand of JALZLQ010000158.1, from coordinate 440 downwards.
CGATGTTTCGGGCGAAGGCGTCCAGCAGGGATTGCTCAAGATCCTGGAGGGCACGGTCGCCAACGTGCCGCCCCAGGGCGGCCGAAAGCATCCCCATCAGGACTTCATCCAGATCGACACCACCAACGTCCTGTTCATCTGTGGCGGTGCGTTCGAGGGGCTGGAGAAGATCGTCGAGGAGCGCGTCGGGAAGCGCACCATCGGTTTCGGCTCGGAGGCGCAGACCGTCAAGGCCGAGCGCGAGCGGATCTTGGAGCACCTCATGCCAGAGGATCTGCTGAAGTTCGGCCTGATCCCCGAGTTCGTGGGGCGACTGCCGGTGACCGTGACGCTGTCCGCGTTGTCACGCGACGATCTGATGCTGGTGCTCACCGAGCCCAAGAACGCCGTCACGCGGCAGTTCCAGAAGTTCCTGCAGCTGGACAAGGTCGATCTGGTCT
>JALZLQ010000153.1 GCA_030858605.1 Chloroflexota bacterium | reverse complement strand
CGATGGCGATGAGAGCCACGATCAGGCCGTACTCCACAAGGCCTTGACCGCTCTCCCTGGACGATGGACGGCCCGGACCGGTCACGGGCGACAGCCGGTCACGGACGGTGGCCGGTCACTCGCTGATGACCGCCCAGATGAAGCCCATGAAGATGAAAAAGCCCACGAAGAGCCCGATGAGGGCGGGGCCACCGACCGTGTTGGCCGGCAGGTTGAAGCTGGCCAGCAGGGCCATCGCGGCGATCCACAGCACCAGCAGGAAGCCGAAAAGATATCGACCGTTCCGGTTGGTGATGGTCCGCACCCAGCCGGTGTAGCGCCGTTCGGATACCAGCGCGACGCGCAGGAGGATCACGATCATGACCGCGCCCATGAGCACGCCGATGAGCAGCGCGACCGGCTGGCCGATGGCCGCCTGGAAGCCGGCGTACAGCGACACCAGCACCACGCCGGTGAGGAGGAACGCGAAGAGGACGCCCATGTGCTGTAGCCGTGCCATCGCGCCGGAGTCTAGCAAAGGCGAGCGGCTCTGCCGCCGGGGAGAGCGCGGTATCATCCGCCTTCATCCAGTCTGCATAGAGTCTATGCATCCGCCAGAGGAGCCCGAACCGACGTGGAGAGCAAAGTGACCCAGGCTGCGGCCGAGCCCAACGTGGAGGCTCCCTTCGTCAACCGGCGCGACCCGGCGCAGGCGCTCGGCCCGGACGGCCGCCCGGCGGCGAGCCGTCGCGCACCGAAGTGGGCCGACGTGCCCGACGAGAAGTGGGACGACTGGCGCTGGCAGCTCTCCAACCGCGTCAACGAGCTGCGCGAGATCGAGGAGGTCCTGAACCTCACCGACGAGGAGCGCGAGGGCCTCTCTGCGCCGGACAAGTTCCGCGTGGACATCACGCCCTACTTCATCAGCCTCATCGACCCGGACGATCCGGCCGACCCCATCCGCCGCCAGGTCATCCCGCTGGGCCGCGAGCAGCAGGCCTTCACGGCGATGATGGAGGACTCCCTGGCCGAGGACCGCCACTCCCCGGTGCCCGGCCTGGTCCACCGCTACCCCGACCGCGTGCTGATGCTGGTGACCACGCAGTGCGCCTCTTACTGCCGCTACTGCACGCGATCGCGGATCGTGGGCGACCCGACACAGAACTTCAACCGCAAGGATCACGAGGCGCAGCTCGACTACCTGCGCCGCACTCCCCAGGTGCGCGACGTGCTCATCAGCGGCGGCGACGGCCTGACCCTGGCGCCCAAGCTATTCGAGTCCATCTTGCGCGGCCTGCGCGAGCTCCCCCACATCGAGATCGTGCGCATCGGCTCCCGCGTGCCGGTCTTCCTGCCGCAGCGCATCGACGATGAGCTGTGTCAGATGATGAGCAAGTACCACCCGCTCTGGATCAACCTGCACTTCAACCATGCTCAGGAGATCACACCGGAGGTCTCCCGCGCGGTCGACCGACTGACCCGCGCCGGGCTGCCCGTGGGCAACCAGTCGGTGCTGCTGGCGGGCGTAAACGACTGCGTCAACATCCAGCGCGAGCTGGTGCACAAGCTGGTCGAGAATCGCATCCGCCCGTACTACCTGTACCAATGCGACCTGGTCGAGGGCTCCGGGCACTTCCGGACGCCGGCGGGCAAGGGCCTGGAGATCATCGAGGGCCTGCGCGGCCACACCTCCGGGTATGCCGTGCCCACGTACGTCATCGATGCGCCCGGCGGCGGCGGCAAGATCCCGGTCATGCCCAACTACCTCATCAGCTACTCCGACCACAAGATCGTGCTGCGCAACTACGAGGGCTACATCACGACCTACGAGGAGCCGCTGGAGTACCAGCAGCATGACAAGGCCAGTTGCCACGCCTGCCAGAACACTCGACCGGAGCCCGGCCAGTCCGGCGTCCACGGCCTGCTCCAGGGCGAGCGGATGTGGATCGAGCCGCGCGGCTTCGAGGAGATCCACTCGCGCGGCAACGTGGAGCAGCACCGCCTCCAGGATCCGTCCAAGTGGGTGCCCTACGGCGTGGGTGCCATCGAGGGACAGACGGCACGCTCACTGCCGGTGCTGGACGCCGGCGGAAGCAACGGGTCGGACAGCGCTGGTGCGCAAGTCTTCGGCCCCGGCGAGGAGCCCCGACCCCGCGAAGGCGAGCCGACCGCCTCCGCGCACGGCGAGCTTCTCTGACCTTTAGGCGGGGTGGCGTTCGGGCTCGCGGGTGGCGAGCGTGCGGTGGATGTCCAGAGCGGCCTTGACGCCGTGGGCTGCCGCGATCGCCACGAACTGCGAGTCGCCGGCCACGTCACCGGCTGCCCAGACGCCTTCCACGCTGGTGTGCTGTTCGTCATCCACGTCGATCGCGCCGGAATCGTCCAGCCGGCAGTCGAGCTGCTTGGCCAGTCCCGTCTGATGCTCCTCGCCAATGCTGAAGAAGGCGGCCGCCGCCGGCAGCAGATCGCCGTCCACCAGGCGCAGGCCGTCGAGCCGCCCGTCGTCGCCTTCGAAGCTCTGGATGGTCGCTGTCCGCAGCGCGATGCCCTTCGACCGCAGCCAGGCGCGATCCTCGGCCGATAGCTCCGGTCGGCGGCCATCGCTGACCAGGGTCACATCACGGCTCCAGTGGCTGACCTTCGACACGAAGTCGCGGGCCGCGTCGTTCCAGGAGATCACCGCGATGGGCTGATCGCGCCACTCGTACCCGTCGCAGTGCGGGCAGACGTGCACGGACCGGCCGTAGAACTCATCTAAGCGCGCGATGTCCGGGAGCAGATCGCGCACGCCGGTGGCGAGCAGCAGCCGCCGGACCCGCCACTCCGCATCGCCCGACCCGGCGCCGTCCGACTCGGCAGCGTCCGACCCGGCAACGTCCGGCTCGGCACCGTCCGACCCAGCGTTGTCGACTCCGGCCAGCCTGAAGCCATCCTCCACGACCTCTGCGCGTTCGATCCGACAGGCCTCGATCCGCCCGCCCAGCTCCTCCACCTGCCCTCGCCCGACGGCGATGAGCTCCGTAGCCGACGCCGACGGGAGCCCGAGATAGCCGTGCACCTCGGTCGCAACGTGGTTGCGGGTCGGCCCGCCGTCGAAAACGACCACGCTCACACGATGGCGTCGCAGGAAGAGGGCCGCCGCCAGTCCGGCATAGCCCGCTCCGACCACGCCCACGTCCGCGTCCCACATTTCGTCGGGTCGCCTTCGGCCAGTCTCGCTCACGAGCGTCACTATGCCCCAGGAGGGGCGGGGCTACATCGAGGAGGATGGGGTGGAGGCTCAGGGGACGGACCTGACGGATCGGTCGGTCAGCCTCCCGCTCTGGAAGAACCGCGACTTCAAGGTCTTCCTGGGCGGTCAGGGCGTCTCTGCGCTGGGCGACGCGATCAGCTTCACGGCGTTGCCACTCATCGTGCTGCTGCTCACCGGTTCGGGCGTGGCGCTGGGCATCGTCGGGGTACTCACGACCCTGCCGGACCTGATCTTCGGACTGCCCGCCGGTGCCCTTGCGGATCGCTGGGATCGGCGCCGGATGATGCTCTACGCCGACCTCGGACGAGCGGCACTCACCGCGCTGGTGCCGCTCTCGTTCCTGCTCGGGCTGGACACCTTCATCGTCATCCTGCTGGTGACGGCACCCATCAACCTCATGCGGGTGCTCTTTATGGCGGCCTTCACGGCGGCTGTACCGGACCTCGTCGGCCGCGATCGGATCGGTCAGGCCAATGGCGTCATCGAGGGGCTATTCAGCCTCAGTTTCGTGGTCGGACCGGCCGTAGCCGGACTGCTCGTGGGCACCATCGGCCCGGGGGCCACCCTGGCCATCGACGCGGCGACCTTCCTCTTCTCCGCGCTGGCCCTGGCCGCCATCCATCGACCGATGAAGGCGCAACGCGATGCAGGCGCCGCGCCAACCCGGATCACGGCCGACATCGCGGAGGGGGTGCGCTTCATCCTGGGTCATCGGACCCTCAGGATCGCCATCGCCTTCTGGGGCCTGATCGGCGTCGCATCCGCCCCTCTGGTGCCCGCCGTGATCTTCTACCTGACCATCGATCGAGGGCAGCCGGAGAGCGTGGTGGGGGCTGTGTTGTCGGCGTACGGCGTCGGCTGGTTCCTGGGCGCCGTGCTGGCAGCCCGCCTCGTCAAGCGACGGCTGGGGCTGGTCATGCTCCTGGCCAACGTAGCCACCGGCGTGATGCTGGGCATCTTCGCCGTGGTCGACTCCGGGCCGCTGGAGTTCGCCGCTGCCCTTGGCGCGGGCATCTCCACGGCGCTGGTGCTCATCGCGTACGTCACCCTCCGCGCGACCATCCCTCCCAACGAGCTGCTGGGACGCGTGGGCAGCACGGCACGGACCATCTCCATCGGCGCGCAGCCGGTGGGGGTCTTCGCGGGTGGTCTGCTCCTGGACGCCATCGGTGGCGGCCCGACCCTGCTGATCCTATCGAGCGGCATCGCGCTGCTGTCGGTCGTCTTCGCGCTCTCCCCGACCCTGCGCCACGCCACGGTCGGTACCGGCTCGTGGAGTGACTGACTGCGTCTCCGGTGCTAGGCTCGAAGACATCGTGCTCGAGCTTCGCGACTTGCCGGGACTCCCCGACCCTCGCCTGCAACCCCCCACGGTGGCCGACGCGGGCGATCCCTTCGCGGAGCTGCGCATCGTGCATCTTGTGGCACGCCTGCCACGGGGTGTGCCGATCCGGGTCCGCGATATCGTGGACCGGCTCAACGCGGAGCATCTCGAGTGGTCCTTTTCGCGATCCGTGGTGGTTGCCGCGCTGATCCAGTTGCACTCGAACTGGATGTCCGACTATCGCAACAGCAGTGGCCTGGAGTTGGGCGAGGGCGCGCAGGGCGAGATGGTCACCATCGAAGACTCCAGTCGGGTCGACCCCTGGATCATCCGTCAGGCTGATCGGCTGGCCGGGGCGTGCAACGATCGCCTGCGGATCTTCGCCATCGATGAGGGGGCCATCCCATAGCAGCACAGAGGGACGACGCGATGACCGTCAGCGGATACGCCAAGGAGGACGTCCTGGTCAGCCCGGAGTGGGCTGAGCAGCATCTGGATGATCCGAAGGTCCGATTCGTGGAAGTGGACGTGGACACCGCCGCCTACGAACAGGGACACATCCCCGGATCCGTGGGCTGGGATTGGACCAGCCAGCTCTCCGATGGGATCCGGCGTGACGTCGCCTCCCGCGAGGAGATGTCCAAGCTGCTCAGCGAGTCAGGCATCGGGCCGGACACGCACATCGTCCTGTATGGCGACAACAACAACTGGTTCGCGGCCTGGGCCTACTGGCAGCTGAAGCTGCACGGCTGGGAGCGCCTGAGCATCCTCAACGGCGGGCGCAAGTACTGGCTGGACAACGGGCTGCCACTGTCCGTGGACGCGCCGTCCCATGAGCCGACCGGCATCGACCTGCCCGAACCGTCCAACGAGCTGCGCGCCTTCCGCGACGATGTGACGGCCCAGTTGGGTGATCCCGGCGCGACGCTGGTGGACGTACGCTCCCCGGCCGAGTTCAGTGGAGAGGTCATCGCCCCGCCGGGCATGACCGAGACCGCTCAGCGCGGCGGCCACATCCCCGGCGCCCAGTCCATCCCCTGGGCCCAGACTGTCCGAGAAGATGGCACCTTCAAGGACGCCCAGGCGCTGCGCGCGCTGTACGAGCCCAAGGGCGTGACGCCGGACAAGGACGTCATCGCCTACTGCCGAATCGGCGAGCGTTCCAGCCACTCCTGGTTCGTGCTGCGCGAGCTCCTGGGCTATCCCAACGTGCGCAACTACGACGGCTCATGGACCGAGTGGGGCTCCATGGTCAACATGCCCATCGAGCGCTGAGGAGCGCGCCACTCGGGGGGCGACTCAACACCCAGCCAGCACCCCAGCCAGCCGACCAACCGGTCAGGCGGAGTCCAGGATCCTGTAGATACCGGCCAGTGATTCGAACATGGCGGCGTCGCTGGCACCCCACAGGTTGGTGAGGAAGACGAAGACCAGATCGCGTTCGGGATCGACCCACAGCCGTGCGCCGGCAGCGCCACCGTGCGTGAACGTCGCCGCTGAGGCGGGGACCGTGGCGGAGGCTG
>JALZLQ010000145.1 GCA_030858605.1 Chloroflexota bacterium | reverse complement strand
CGCTGGAGTCGCTCCAGTAGGACGAGGGGCACGCGCTGGAGCTGCTCGATGGGCGGCACGCTCAGATGATAGCCGCGGGCCGATCCTCTGGGAGGGGCCCATCCTCCGGAGCGTCGCCGAAGACGGTGTAGTGCCAGCCCTTCTCGGCGGCGCCGGTCAGCTCGACCATGACGTGCTTGACCTGGGTGTACTCCTCGAAGGAGTAGGACGACATGTCCTTGCCGAAGCCGGACTGCTTGAAGCCACCGTGCGGCATCTCGCTGGCGATGGGCAGGTGATCGTTGACCCACACCGCGCCGAAGTCGAGAACGCGTGACGCGCGCATGGCCTTGAACACGTCCTTGGTCCAGACCGAGCTGGCCAGGCCGTAGCGGATGTCGTTGGCCTTCTCCAGCACCTCGTCCTCGGAGTCAAAGGCGAGCACCGTCAGGACCGGCCCGAAGACCTCTTTCTGGACGATCTCCGAGTCCTGGTCGAGGCCATCGATGACGGTGGGCTGGTAGAAGGGCCCGGATAGTCCCGGCACCTCAGCGCGAGCGCCGCCGGTGACCACGCGCCCGCCGGCCTGCTTGGCGCGGTCGACGAAGCCTTCCACCCGCGCCAACTGCGCGTCACTGATGAGCGAGCCCATGTCCGTTGACGGATCGCTGGGGTCCCCCACGCGGACGGTCTCGGTGTAGGTCTTGAGCTTGGCCAGGAACTCGTCGTAGACCGGCTGCTGCACATAGATCCGCGTGGCGGCCGTGCAGTCCTGCCCTGCGTTGACGTATCCGCCGGCCACAGCGCCGCGCGCTGCCGCGTCAAGGTCCGCATCGTCGAACACGATGAAGGGCGCCTTGCCACCCAGCTCCAGGTGGACCCGCTTGAGGTTCCCGGAGGCCAGTTGCTGGATCTTCTTGCCGGTCTCCGTATCGCCCGTGAGCGAGACCATGTCGATGTCAGGATGCGCCGCGATGGCCGCGCCCACCACCTCGCCTCTCCCCGTGACGATGTTGAGCACGCCGGGTGGCAGGCCCGCCTCCAGCGCCAGCTCGCCCAGTCGCAGGGTCGTCAGCGGCGTCACCGTGGCCGGCTTGAGGACCACCGAGTTACCCGCCGCGAGGGCCGGGCCGACCTTCCAGATGGCCATCATGAAGGGGTAATTCCAGGGCGCGATCTGCCCAATCACTCCGATGGGCTCACGGCGCACCATGGAAGTGTGGTCGGTGGAGTACTCGCCGGCCGACTTGCCCTCCAGATGGCGCATGGCACCAGCGAAGAAGCGCAGGTTGTCCGCACTGAACGGGATGTCCGACTCCATGCGGAGCTTGATGGCCGTCCCGGTCTGGGCGGTCTCCAGCTCGGCGATCTCGGGCGTGTGCTCGTCGATGAGGTCGGCCAGCTTGTTGAGGATGGCCGCGCGCTCCGGCACCCACAGGTTGCGCCAGCGACCATCGGCGAAGGACTCGCGTGCCGCCCGCACAGCACGGTCGACGTCCGCCTCCGTGCCGGCTGGTACCCGTCCGGCGGGCTGTCCCGTGGCGGGGTTGGTGACCCCTATCCACTCACCGCCGGAAGCCTCCACCCACTCCCCGCCGATGAGCATCCTGGACTCGGTAACCGTCTGGACGGCCATGTTCTCTTCCCTCGTTGCGTGGATCGTTTCCGATAGCCGCAAGTCTACGGCTGGCTCCGGAAAGGAAGTCGCTTTAGCCCTCCAGCGTGGCCTCCACGCTAAGTTCCACGTTGCCGGCCAGGGCGCGGGAGATGGGGCAACCATCCTTGGCCGCTTCGGCTGCGCGCTGGAAGGCCTCCGCGCTCGAGCCGGGGACCGTGCCGCGGACGGTGATGTGGCTGCTCTTGACACCCCAGCCCACCTCGGCCTTGTCGAAGGTGACCTCCGCCGTGACCGTCAGCGACTCAGCGACAGTGCCCGACTTGGCCAGTCCGCTGGAGAACGACATCGAGAAGCACGCGGCGTGCGCGGCTGCCAGCAGCTCCTCGGGGGTGGTGCGGCCCTGTGGGTCCTCCGTGCGCGCGGCCCATGTGACGGGCAGCGAACGGAGGTGCTCGGACGAATTCGAGCTGACCTCTCCCGAACCGGACGTGAGGTCACCCTGCCAGGTGGCGGTGGCGGAACTGACGACGGCCATGTGATCTCCCTTGGGCTTCGATCGGATCGACATCGCATCGACTGCGGCGGGCGAATCGTCCCACAGACGCCCCGATGTCAGCTGACGGGGGCGACTACCTCCAGCTCCGCCGCCAGACGGCGGCCATGCTCCACGATCAGGTCCCAGCAGGCGTCCAGGTGCCGCTGCTCGGTGCGCAGGTGGTTGATGGCGATGCGGATGGTGAATCGCCCGTGCAGGCGGGTGTGGGACAGGAACACCTGCCCGCTGGCGTTCACGGCGTCCATAAGACGCTGGTTGAGGGCGTCTAGCGCCTCTGCCGCGGCCGGCTCCGACTCGCGGCCGCGGTAGCCCTCTGGACGCCAGCGCAGGCAGACCGTGGAGAAGGGCACCGGCGCCAGCCGCTCCGCGTCCGGTTCGGCATCGACCCGTGCCGCCAGTGCCTGCGCCGCCTCGATGTGCCAGCGCACGCGCTCGCGCAGCCCGGACAGCCCGAAGGCACGCATCAGGAACCAGAGTTTCAGGGCACGGAAGCGCCGGCCGAGCTGCGGCTGGTACTCGTTGTAGTCGCGGCCGGAGGTGCTCTCCCCCACCGTGCGCAGGTACTCCGGCACCAGGCTGAACGAGGCGCGCACCTGGTCCATCCGGCGGGAGAGCAGCAGGGAGCAGTCGAGCGGCGTGAACAGCCACTTGTGCGGGTTCACGACGATGGAGTCGGCACGCTCCCAGCCGGCGAAGAGCGGGCGGCTCGCCGGGATCAGCGCCGCGGCGCCCGCGTAGGCGGCGTCCACGTGCAGCCACAGCCCCTCGCGCGCCGCGATATCCGCGAGGCGCTCCGTGGGGTCGACCGACGTCGATCCTGTGGTCCCGATGGTCGAAACGATGGCGCAGGGCTGGAGCCCGCAGGCGCGATCCTGCCTGATGGCGGCTTCCAGCGCCGCGGCGTCCATGCGGTACTCGCTGTCGGTGGGGATGCGCAGCACCCCTGCCCTGCCCAGGCCGAGCGTCATGGCCGCCTTGTCGATCGAGCTGTGCGCCTCCGCCGAGGCATACACGCGCAACTGCGCTCCGCCGGCCAGCCCGTCCGCGGCGGCACCCGGTCGAGCGGTCTCTCGAGCGGCCGCCAGTGCGATGAGGCTGCTCGTGGAGGCCGTGTCCGTGAGCAGGCCGTCGTAGTCGACCGGCAGGCCCAACCCGTCGCGCAGCCAGTCGACGACCACGCCCTCCAGCTCCGTGGCCACGGGCGAGGTGCGCCAGAGCATGGCGTTGGCGGTCACCGTGGCCATCAGCATCTCGGCCAGGATGCCGGGCGCGGAGCCGCTGGACGCGAAGTAGGCTAGAAAGCCCGGGTGCTGCCAGTGCGTGATGTTGGGCTCGACCAAGGCGCGGTAGTCGTCCAGGATGGCGCCCAGGGGCTCGGGCTCCTCGGGCGGTGGCCCGTCCAGCTTGGCGCGCAGCTCGCCGGGTCGGACCCGCGGCAAGACCGGGTGATCCTCCACGTCGCGCAGGTAGTCGGCCATCAGGTCCGCCACGGAACGGGCTGCCTCGCGAAACAGCTCGGGTGGCAGGTCGCCGGTCGTGCCCATCACGGAGGTCGCCCAAGAGTCCGTGCCAGGGCGCTGGTCGTCTCGATCCATCAGCCTCAAGTCTAGGCGGGCGGCCGTAACATCGGTGCGTGGCACGAACGGCGCGCAGCCCGATCCTGATAGGTCGCGATGACGACCTTGCCGAGCTGGAGCGCATGGTCGCGGAGGCGGCGGAGGGTCGTCCTGCAGTGGTGGTCGTGGCCGGCGAGGCGGGCATCGGCAAGTCGCGCTTGCTGGCCGAGCTGACCGGGGGCGTGACCGAGCGCGGCGGGCGAGCGCTGGTCGGTGGCTGCCTGGACATGGCAGGTGGCGGGATCCCCTTCCTGCCGCTGCTGGAGGCGCTACGCGGCCTTAACCGATCCTTGGCTCCCGACCGCGCCGCGGAGCTGCTGGGCGCCGCACGTAAGGACCTGGCCGGGCTGCTGCCCGAGCTCGCGCCGGGGAGCATCAGCGATGACCCCGGAACGATCGCGACGGCCTCTTCGCCGAGCGGCATCGCCCAGGCGCGCCTCTTCGAGGTGGTGCTGGGTCTGCTCGACCGGTTGGGCGCAGAAGGACCGGTACTGCTGGTCTTCGAGGACGTGCACTGGATCGATCGCGCCTCACGCGACCTGGTGACTTTCCTTGCGCGCAACCTCAGCCGTGAGCGCGTACTGCTGGCTCTCACGCTCCGCACGGACGATGTGGCCGTTCCCGAGCCGCTGCGGGCATGGCTGGCGGAGCTCGAGCGGGGGCAGCGGGTCCGCCGCATCTCGCTGGAACCACTGGATCGCACGGCGGTGGCGCATCAGATGACGGCCATCGACGGGCGGCGGCCCAGCTCGGGCGACGTGGAGCGCATCTGGGCCCGCTCGGACGGCAACCCGTTCTACGTGGAGGAGTTGCTCGCGTCGCGTGACGACGGCCACCATGAGCAGGCCCCGCGGACGCTCTCCGCGATGCTGGCCGCGCGGCTGCACAGTGCCTCGCCCGCCGCGCGGGAGGTCATCGTCGCTCTCGCCGTGGCCGAGCGGCCCGCCGGCGAGGCGCTCCTGGCGGCCGTGACCGGACGCGCGGATGCGGAGCTCAATAGCGCGCTGCGGGAGTGCCTCGATCGTCAGATCCTGGTCATGGACCGGTCGCAAGGCATGTACCGCTTCCGTCACGCGCTGCTCCGCGAGGTGGCGGAGGCAGAGTCGCTGCCGGGAGAGCTGCGTGCTCTCCATCTGCGTTATGCCGAGACGCTCGCGGGCCGCCCCGACCTGGCTGACCCGAGTCCCGCCGGGGCTGCCGCCGAGCTGGCCCATCACTGGGACGCGGCGGGCAGGCGCAGGGAGGCCTATCTGGCGGCCATCGATGCGGCGGCCGCGGCCGAGGCGGTGTCAGCGCATGCCCAGGCACTCCGACAATATGAACGAGCCCTGGCGCTGCTGCCCGCGAAGGGCGACCGCACCGAGATCGACCAGGTCGACCTGCTGCGCCGTGCCGCTGACGCGGCCGACTTCGCCTCGGAGGTCCCTCGTGCGATAGAGCTGGCGCAGGCTGCCCTGGAGCTGGTCGACGAGGTGGCCGAGCCGACCGTGGCGGGCCTTCTGCACGGCCGGCTGGGGTATCTCACCTGGGTGAGCGGCGACGGGCCGGGTGGCCTGGTGCATCACCTGGAGGCTGAGCGTCTGGTGCCTGCCGAGCCTCCCACGGCGGAGCGGGCGCGGGTGTTGGGCGCACTGGGTGGCGCGCTGATGGGTCTCGGTCGATACGAGGAGTCGCGACGCATCTGCGATTCCGCCATCGCCTGCGCCGTGGCCGCCGGCGCTCCCTCCGAAGAGGCTCGCGCGCGAAACATGCTGGGCTCCGACCTGGTCGCCCTGGGCGAGGTCCCCGAAGGTCTGTCGGAGCTGGAGCGGTCACGCGATCTGGCGGCGCTGTCCGGCCCGCCGGAGATGCTGGTCGTGGCGCACCACAACTTCGCACTCAATCTGGCACAGGCAGGGCGCCTGGAGACGGCGCTGGCGGAGGCCAACGCCGGGCGCGGTGCCGCGCGGCGGCTGGGACTGGAGCGTCGCTACGGCCCGGACCTGGCGGCACTCACCGCAGATGTGCTGCTGAGGCTGGGCCGCTGGGAAGAGGCCGAGGCCGTGTCGTCAGAGGGGCTGGATCTTGACCCGGCAGGCCATGGCACGGTCTACCTGTCTGCCGTGCGTGGGCGCCTCCACGCTCTACGTGGCGAGGCTGACGCCGCCCGGCAACGCTTTGACGCTGCTGAGGCACTGGCCGTGGGGGACGTGGATCCGCACCTGGCCGCGTTCATCGCGCGTGGTCGTGCCGAGCTGCTGCTTGGGGAGGGAGCGGCACAGGCGGCGGTGGAGGTAGTCGCGATGGGCCTCAAGGGGCTGCTGGACGATCCCGATCCGTATGCCGCGGTGCCACTCCTCGCCCTTGGCCTTCAGGCCACGGCCGAGCTCGCCGAGGCGGCGAAAGCGGCACGGGATGAGGGCGCGGCCCAGCGCGCGAGCGCCGCCGGGACCCCGTGGCAGGACATGGCCACCGAGCTTGCCGGCCGCAGCGCGGATCCCGTGCTGGGCCCGCTCCTCGATATCGCTCGTGAGGAGGCCGCGCGGCTGAAAGGCACTGGTGGACGGGACGGGTGGCTGACTGCCGCGGAACGGTTCGACGCCCTTCCTGATCCGTACCATGCCGCGTACGCCAGGTTCCGCGCGGCCGAGGCAGAGCTACGCGCGCGCGGCACTCGCGGCGAGGCGCAGGAGCCCTTGGCCCGTGCTCATGCCACGGTAAGGCGCCTGGAGGCAGACCCGCTGCGCCGGCGCATCGAGGAGCTGGCTGTCCGGGCGCGGCTCGACCTGGCCGGCACGGCCGCCGACGCCGGCATGTCTGGCGAGCCGGCTCAGTCTGGCGAGCGGGCGGGCCGCTACATCCGGCCTTCGCGCGCGCCAAAGGCCGCTCGGCCCTCAGGGCTCTCGGCACGGGAGGTGGAGGTGCTGAGGCTGGTGGCCCAGGGGCTGAGCAATGGCGAGATCGCCGAGCGGCTTTTCATCACCCGCAAGACGGCGGGCGTGCACGTGACCCACATCCTGGACAAGCTGGGTGTCGCCAACCGCGTGGAAGCGGCCATGACCGCAGCCCGCCTGGGCCTCGCCGGGCCGGATGACGGGGAAGGCACCCAGGCGCCGGACGTAGATCTCTAGGCCGTCTTCGGTTCGGCTACGTCCCCTTGATGTCCCGCGTACGCAGCGTGGTGATGTAGGCCAGCACGTTGCCGTTCGCGTCGGGCGCGCCCACGAACACCTCGTGCACTGAGAGGCCCTCTTCCTGGATCTCTCTCAGGCAGTTGGCCAGCTCGCCGGGTCGGTGCGAGATACGGCAGATCGCGACCTCCTGGACCCGGACACCGCGGTAGCCCTTGTCGCGCAAGAACTGAGCGCAGGCCACCGTCGCCTGGTGATCTTCGTCATCCAGGGAGAAGACGAATTCGCCCGGCCCCTCGATGGAAGCGCCGCCGGCTGATTGGAGGTTGTAGCCTGCGTCCGCCAGCGTGTCCAGCAGACGCAGCAGAGCGCCGCGCCGCACCTCGAGAGGGCCTGTTTCGACGGGGTCGGCGGCCATCGCGCCGGGTGTGTCC
>JALZLQ010000129.1 GCA_030858605.1 Chloroflexota bacterium | reverse complement strand
GAAGAACCCACCGTCCTCTTCCGTCCTATCACGTGCGAGGCGGCTTCTGTGGTGAGCGCGACTCCTTCGCCGGGACCGTCGGACGTGGCCCAAGACGGGACGGAGGGCCTCGTCGCCAACCTGCAGGCGGCCGGTGCTCCCACCAGGGAGACTCCTGATCGTCGAGCCCACCGTATGGCCGCCCCGAGCTGAGGCACTCGTCGATACGCCACCGCCCGTCAGCCGGTGAGTGATGTCTCGAAGATCCCCAGCGCCTCCTCGATCTCGGCCGCGCTCACGTCCAGCGGCGCGATCCAGCGGATGACGTTATGTGCCGTGCCGCAGGTGAGCAGCAACAGACCGAGATCGGCGCAGCGCTGCATCACGGCCGTGGCCAGCTCGGCATGCGGTTCGCGGGTGGCGCGATCGCGCACGAGTTCGACGCCGATCATGAGTCCCGGACCACGCACATCGCCGATCCGCTCGTCACGATCCATCAGCTCTCGTAGCCCGGCGGCCAGCTCCGCCCCTCGCGCCGCGGCATTGGTGACCAGATCGTCACGCTCCATCGTCTCCAATACCGCAAGGGCCGCCGCGCAGCACACGGGATTGCCGCCGAAGGTCGATCCATGCGCACCTACTCCCCAGCGTTCCTGGAGGGCACGAGATGACACGAGGGCTCCCAGCGGCAGGCCGTTGGCCATGCCCTTGGCCAGCGTCACGATGTCGGGAACGATGCCCGCCGCCTCGAAGGCCCACATCCGGCCCGTGCGTCCGTAGCCACTCTGGATCTCGTCGGCGATCAACAGGATGCCGTGCGCGTCACAGCGTTCGCGGATGGCGCGCAGGAAGGCTGCCGGTGCCGGGTTGTAGCCACCCTCCCCCTGCACCGGCTCGATGAGCAGCGCGGCTACGCTCGCCGGACCCACCTCGTCCAGTAGCCGGTCGAGGGCCTCCAGGGCCAGGGCCGTGGCGCGTTCCTCATCGCCCTCGCCCAGTCGATAGATGTCCGGGAACGGAGAGATGAGCACGAACGGCAGCAGCGGGCCGTGGTCGCGCTGGTAGTTGGGGTTGGAGGTGGTGGCGCTGAGCGATCCGTAGGTGCGCCCGTGGAAGGCGCCGGAGAACGCGATGATGCCCGGCCGGCCAGACGCGCGGCGGGCAAGCTTGATGGCACCCTCGATGGCCTCCGTTCCGGAGTTGGCCAGGAAGACGGCATCCAGGGGGTCGGGCAGTGCCCGAGCCAGGGCATCGGCAAGGGCGGTGACCGGTTCGACGTAGCCCAGCCCGTTGCAGGTGTGCAGCAGTAGGTCGACCTGAGCGCGGATGGCCGCTGTCACGGCGGGGTGTCGATGACCCAGGACGGTGACCGCGATGCCGCAGGCGAAGTCGAGGTACGCCTTTCCGTCGGAGTCATACAGACGGTGGCCCTCGCCGTGCGTCCAGGTCCGCTCGAAATAGCGCGCGAGGGCAGGAGACAGGTGGGTAGGCGCCTGGGCGCCCGCGTCCGTCGGTGAGAGGTGAGCGACTGGCTCGAAAGTCACGTTCATCTGGATCCTCCGATCCGGTACATCCTCAATACCGGCGTCCGCGTTGCCGTTCGATGTCGAAGCGCGCCGTGTCGGCGATGGCCATGACCGCCATCGTGCCAGCCTGCACCGGATCACTGACCACGAGGTCCACGGCCTCGGTCACGCTGCCCACCATGTTGAGGGCCACCACCGGGATGCCCGTCTCGCGCAGTTCCATCACGGCGGCCGTGATGTCGCCGCCCATGATTGCCCCGGCCAGCACCAGGATATGGGCACGCGGCAGGTCCGCCACGGCGCGCACGGCGGCAGCGATCTGCTCCTCGCCCACCAGCGGGATGGTGTCCACGCTGATGCGCTCGCCGCGGAGGTTGTGCCGGTCGGCCTCGCTCACGGCGCCCAAGTTGACCTGCGCCACTTGCGCGCCCCCACCGATGACGATGACGCGCTTGCCGAAGATCTGGCCCAGCGTCTCACGCGGTTCAGCCACGACCACGCCGGCCACCCCGCGGACGGAGACCGCCGCCACCTCTCCCGTAATGTCGCGGAACTCGACGTCGATGACCCGTTCCACCCCCGGCTCGCCCTTGGTGGCGGGGAAGGCGGTCACCGAGGTGATGTCTCCGCCGGCGTCGCGCACGGCGCCCAGCACGGCCAGCAGGTCGACGTCAGCCGAGGTGCGCACGCTGAGCTTGGCCAGGATGTGCCCAGGCCCAGGGATGAGCAGGTCAGGCAGGAGCGGGGCACCGCTCGTTGGTGTGCCCTGCGGAAGCCGCTCGTCGTCGTCGCGCATCGGGGCACTATCGCACGCTGCGCACGGACCCTCGCCGTACACTGGCCAGCATGGACTCTTGCACGGCGGCGCGAACCAGGGCCGAGGACGGCGCGGCACCCTCGCCGGCTGGTGGCGCGCAAGTGACCAGGGGAGCGCGCGCGGCGCGCATCCAGGTGGGCATCATCGGCGCCACGGGCTACGTGGGCGGCGAACTGCTGCGGCTGCTGGAGCGCCATCCCAACGTGCGCATCACCGGGCTCCAGGCACGCGGCCGGGACCTGGAACCGGTCGGCACCACCCACCCGCACCTAGCGGTTACTGGGCGTACCGTGGACGCCGCCCTCCCTGACGACATGGACGCCGTCTTCATCGCACTGCCCCACGGGGCGGCTGCCGCGATGGTCCCCGAACTGGTCGCCCGCGGCGTCACGGCCATCGATCTGGGCCCAGACTTTCGCTTGCGCGATCCGGCCGACTATCCCCGCTGGTACGATTTCGAGCACCCTCAGCCGGACCTGCTGGCTCGATCGGTCTACGGGCTGCCGGAGCTCCATCGGGCCGAGCTGGCAGGGCTCGCCGGGCGACAGGTCTCGATCGTCGGCTCACCCGGTTGCTATCCCACAGCGACCCTCCTGGCCCTGGCACCGCTGGCGCGGGAGGGACTCATCGCCGATCTGGTGGTCGACGCCAAGAGCGGCGTCTCGGGCGCCGGCCGCGAGGCCAAGCCGGAGCTGGCCTACAGCGAGGTCAACGAGAGCGTGCGCGCCTACGGCATCGGCGGCCACCGCCACGTGGCGGAGATCGAGCAGGAGCTTGGCCGGCTGGGAAGGGGCGGCGAGAGCGGGGGCGCGAGCGAAGGCGACCCCGCGCGCAACCCCGGCGCCAGAGGCGTGGACTTCCTGCCCCACCTGGTGCCCATGACGCGCGGCATCCTGTCGGCCTGTCACGTCCGACCGAGTCGGCCGGTCTCGCAGGTCGAGCTGGATGCGCTCTATCGCGACGCCTACGCCGACGAGGCGTTCGTCTCCGTGATGGCGACGCCTCCGTCGACCAAGCACGTGCTCGGCTCGAACAATTGCCGGGTGCACGTGTCGGTCGATGAGCGGACCGGACGCGTGCTGGTCATCGGCGTCATCGACAATCTGGTCAAGGGAGCGGCGGGCCAGGCCATCCAGGCTTTTGACCTGGCCTTCGACCTGCCCGAGACAGCCGGGCTCGATCAGCTGCCGCTCGCCCCGTAGCGTGCGCGAACCGCTCACTCTCTTCGAGGGGCGACTGCCCCAGTCGACAGCCTCCGCGGCGCTGCCACAGGGCTTTCGCGTAGGAGCGGCAGCGATGAGGATCAAGTCGTCCGGGAAGCCGGACGTGGCCATGGTCGCCATCGAAAAGGGAACGCCTGACGCGTCCGTTGCGGCGGTCTTCACCTCCAACGCCATTCTGGCCGCGCCGCTCATCCTTTCTCAGCGACACCTGCGCTCCATCTCGCCGCTGGGCGGCGGCCGCTACGGCTGGTCACGCGGCGTGGTCTGCACGGCCGGTTGCGCCAACGCTGCCACGGGCCCTGATGGCCTGGCCGACCAGGAGCGCATCGCCAAGGGCTTCGCGCGTGGTCTGGGCACGGACCGGGAGAGGACGCTGGCCATGTCAACGGGGGTCATCGGCACTCGCCTGCCGGCCGATCGGCTGGGGCCGGAGATCGCCCGGCTCGCGCGCGACGGCCTGTCCGACGGTCCGGAGGCGCTGGCTGCTGCGGCTGAGGCGATGTGCACCACGGATTCCCGCCCCAAGTCCGCCACGGTCCACCTGATGCTCCCCGATCGCGCGGGCCGGCCGGTGCCGGTGACGGTCTCGGGCATCGCCAAGGGAGTGGGCATGATCCACCCTCAGATGGCGACCATGCTGGCTATCCTCCTGACCGACGCCGACGTCACGCCGCTGGTCCTGCACGGGATGCTGCGTCCCGTCGCGGCGCGGACCTGGGACCAGCTCACGGTCGATGGCGACACGAGCACGAATGACACGGTCTTCCTCTTCGCCTCTGGTGCGGCGGGGACCGCGCCCGTGCGAGGCGGCAGCCCGGAGGAAGCGGTGCTACGCGACGCGGTGGAGGGCGTGGCTCGCTCCCTGGCACGCCAGCAGGCGGCGGACGGGGAAGGCGCCACGACCCTCATCACCTGTCAGGTGAGTGGGGCTGCGGACGATGCCGAGGCGCGCGCAGTGGCTCGCGCCGTCGTGGCCAGCAGCCTGGTCAAGGCCGCCGTCCACGGTCGGGACCCGAACTGGGGGCGAATCGCGGCGGCCGCGGGCAATGCGCGCCTGACCAGCGCGGCGGTGCTCGAAGCGGCCGGACTGGGCGCCGAGGAAGCCCGGCGCCGTGCTGGCACGCCGGTAGCGCTTGATCCCGCGCGCCTGCGCATCGCCATCGGCGGGCGCGATGTCTTTGTCGGTGTTCCCCTCCCCTTCGAACGGGCGGTGGTGCGGAGGCTGATGGACGCTACCGAGGTGCTCTTCCGGCTTGACCTGGGAGTGGCCGACGGCCGTGGCGAAGCCTTCGGCTGCGACCTGACCGAGGCTTATGTGGTGAAGAACGCGGAGTACACGACCTGATGGCCGGCCCGAGCCGATGACCGGATCGCGTCCCATCGTGATCAAGCTGGGCGGAACGGCCATCGCCGAGGAACGCGGCGTTCTGGGCGAGGTCGCTGCACTCGCGCGCGAGCGCGACGTGATCGTCGTCCACGGCG
>JALZLQ010000123.1 GCA_030858605.1 Chloroflexota bacterium | reverse complement strand
CGGCTGCTCATCTACGACGCCCTGGACGGCACCTTCCAGGAGCTCCAGTTGCGGCGTGACCCGGCCTGCCCGGCCTGCGGTGAGGGCGTGGTAGCGGCGCTTGAGGCCGCGGCCGCTCAGGTGCCCGCGTGACGGCGGTGCGCATCCCGCCGGTGCTGCGTGCCCAGGCCGGTGGTGTCAAGGAGGTCGCCGCGAGCGGCGGCACGGTGGGCGAGATCCTCTCGGCAGTGGTGGAGCAGCACCCCGGCCTGCGAGAGCAGATCTTCACGGGGGACGGAACGCTGCATCGTTTCGTCAACGTCTATCTCAACGGACGCGACGTGCGCTACGAGGGAGAGCTGGCGACCCCGGTCGCGGAGCACGACACCATCATCCTGTTGCCGGCCATGGCCGGTGGCGCCTGAGGGATGGCCATCCGCGAGGCGGAGGCGGACCTCCGCCCCGTCCCAGCCCCGCATGCCCACGAGGGTTCCCCGCCGCACGGTGGCCGCTACGCCTCGATCGTCGATGCCATCGGTCACACGCCGCTGGTGGAGATCCCGCGCATGTGCCCTAATCCGCACGTCCGCCTCTACGCCAAGCTCGAGTTCCTGAACCCCACCGGTTCGGTCAAGGACCGGGTCGCGCGGGCACTCATCCAGGATCTAGAGGACTCCGGCCGTTTGAGGCCGGACTCGATAATCGTGGAGCCGACGAGCGGCAACACCGGCATCGCGCTGGCCATGATCGCCCGACGGAAGGGCTACCGCGTGGCCGTCGTCATGCCCGACAACGTGACCCAGGAACGCCGCCAGCTGCTGGGCCTGTTCGGAGCGGAGATCATCGATTCACCCGGCGACAAGGGCTCCAATGGCGCGGTCGAGATGGCGCGCTACCTGGTGGAGAAAGACGATCGCTTCGTGATGCCCTACCAGTACGGCAACCCGGCCAACCCGAGGGCGCACGAGGAGACCACCGCCGAGGAGATCATCGCCGACTGTCCGGAGGTCGATGTCTTCGTGGCTGGCTTGGGCACGGGCGGGACTCTGATGGGTGTCGGTCGGCGGCTGCGCCGCCATCACCCCGGCGTGCGCATCTACGCCGCGGAGCCGCTGCCGGGTGATGCCGTGCAGGGCCTGCGCTCGCTGGACGAGGGCTTCATCCCGGAGATCTTCGATGCCAGCGTCCTGGACGGGAAGTTCCTGGTCTCCAACTCCGAGTCCATCGCCGCGCTGCGTGCGCTGACCGAGCGGGAGGGCATCTTCGCGGGCGTTTCGTCAGGCGGTGCCATCGTGGCCGCGCAACGAGTGGCCTCGACCATGGAACACGGAACCATCGTGGTGCTCCTGGCTGATGGCGGCTGGAAGTACCTGTCCGAGGACATCTGGGGTCGCGAGCTGGGCACGGACGACGTGGAGTCGCTCAACCTTTGGTGAGAGGCGCCTTCGTTGGACCCTGAGTTCCTGATCGGACTCGGCGTGGTGGCCATCCTCATCGCCGCGAACGGCGTCTTCGTGGCCACTGAGTTCGCCTATGTCACCGCGCGCCGGGCGCGCCTGGCCGAGAAGGTCGAAGCGGGTGACGGCACGGCACGCGTGGCCCTGGACGGGATGCGCAACCTGGACCGCTACATCGCCTCCAGCCAGTTGGGCATCACCATGGCCAGCATCGCGCTGGGCTTCATCGGCGAGCCGATCCTGGCACACGCCATCGAGCCGACGCTCGAGCAGTTGGTGGGATCCTTCGCGCCGGCCGCGGCGCATGCCATCGCAGTGGCCATCGCGCTCTTCCTGATCACCGCCGCGCACCTCATCTTCGGTGAGATGGCACCCAAGACCGTGGCGCTTCAGAAGCCCGAGTCGGTGGCCCTCTTCGTGGCCTGGCCGATGCACATCTTCACGCTCATCTTCGGGCCGATGATCAGCCTGCTGAACGGTGCCGGAAACGCCGTCTTGAGGCTCTTCGGGATCCCGGTGACGCCCATCGGCCACGACCACCAGTTGAGCGCTCAGGACCTGGCCTATGCCTTCGAATCGAGCGCCTCGGTCGGTGTCATCAGCCGCCGGGAGCTGTTCCTCGGCCAGCGAGCGCTGAGTCTGGGCGAGGTGCCCATCCGCGATCTCATGCTGCCGCGCGATGCGATCCGCACCATCGATGTCTCGGCCGAGCGGGACGAGGTGCTGCGACAGGTCGGAGGGCATCGACGCAGTCGCTACCCGGTGGTGCGTGGGTCACTGGACGATGTGGTCGGACTCATCGACGTCAAGCGGCTGCTGCTCGGCCCGCCGGACGAGGACTGGCGAAGCGCCGTCGTGCCTATCCTCTTCCTGCCCGATTCGACCACGGCCGGGCGCGCCATCGAGGTGCTTGGCGCGGCCTCTGATCAGCTCGTGCTGGTGACCGACGAGTACGGCAACGTGGACGGCATGCTGGGCCTGGTCGATGTGCTCGAGTTCCTGGCGGGACCGCTGCCCGACGAGCGCGACGACCGCGACCGGGAGCCGCGCATGGTCGGTGCCGGCCGCTACCTGGTGCCCGGTCTGTACCGCGTGGCGCGGGCCCGTGAGGCCCCCCTGAAGCTGCCCGTGGGTGACACGGACGTGGAGACCATCGGCGGACTGATGGGTGAACGTCTCCAGCGCGTACCGCGGGTGGGCGATCAGGTCCGCCTGGGGGATCAGACCATCCGGGTCGTGGAGATGGTCGAGCGGCGCGTCCACCTGGTCGAGGTGACCCCGACCCGTGACGATCCGGCGGAGGGCCGCTGACCGTGCCGCTGGAGCCGGAGGTCCCGATATTCCTGTCCATCGTGGCGGTGCTCATCCTCACCGCCGTGCAGGGGCTGGCCGTGTTCAACGAGTTCGCGTTGGTGGCCATACCGCCCACCACCGTGGCCGCGCTGCGCGAGCGGGGCGGCCGCTTGGACATGCTGGTCGACAAGTCGGTCAAGGACCTCGACAACTACATCGCCGCGGACCAGCTGGCCATCACCATCACGACCATCGGTGCGGGTTTCCTTGGCCAACCGGCAGTGACCGCCTTTCTTGCGCCGCTGGTGGCGGCGACCGGACTGGACGGCGCCACGGTGACCATCGTCTCTGCCGTGCTGGCCTTCACCTTCCTCATCTCGCTCCAGATGATCTTCGGCGAGCTCGTGCCCAAGTCCATCGCGCTGCGCTACCCCGAGAAGACCGCGCGCCTCCTGGCCGTCCCGGTGGAGGTCATGGCCCTCATCCTGCGTCCAGTGACACTC
>JALZLQ010000160.1 GCA_030858605.1 Chloroflexota bacterium | reverse complement strand
TTCGACGATCCTTTTGACGTCCCACTCGATGAGGCCCACGTAGCTGTCCACGGGCGGCGGCCCGAGCGAGTCGTTGTAGAGATCGGTGACCACGGCGACGCCGGTCTCGTCCGAGATCGTCTGGGTCAGGCTGGAGGGGAACTGTGACTCCGCGAAGATGGCCGAGACACCTTCGTCACGGATGCCATCGATAAGTGCCGCGATCTCGCCCGCGCTGGGGTCCTGGCCGGGCGCATCGACGATGGTGCCCACGATCTCCAGGTCATAGGCCGCGGCGAAATAAGGGAATGCCTCGTGGAACGACACCACGCGGCGGTTCTCCTCGGGCACAGCCGCCATCTGGTCCCTCACCCAGGTCTCCAACTTGGTAAGCCGCTGAAGATAGGCGGCTCCGTTGGCATCGTAGCCCGCCGCGTGGTCCGGGTCGACCTGCTTCAACATTTCGATGAGCTTCTCGACGTACTTCTGGGTGTGGCCGACGTTCAGCCAGAGGTGTGGGTTGACGGTCTCGCCCGAGTGGTCGGTGTCCTCGTCCGGCTCTTCGTCTTCGTCCTCGCGCTCGTTCTCGTCCTCCTCGCCGGGTCTTGCTGGCTCCAGGTAATCGACGCCGTCCAGGTCCTCGGCGAGCTCCACGATCGGTACGTCGGCGGCACCGGCGTTCTGCGCCAGGTCTCGCAGCCACTCGTCTAGGCCGAGCCCGTTCATCACCACGAGTCGCGACTCGGAGATGGTGACCGCATCAGAGGGCGATGGATCGAAGGTATGCACCTCGCCGCCGACGGGCACGAGGGACGTGACCGTGACCAGGTCGCCGCCGACCTGCGCCACGAGATCGGCCAGCACGGTCGTCGTCGCCACGACTCGCAGCGGTTCCCCGTCCCGCACTGGAGCCTGACCTCCGCCGGTGCAGGCCACGAAGGTCAACGACAGCGTGGCGAGGGCAGCGCCGAGTCGGACCGGCATGTAAGTGAGATGTCGTCTCAATGAAGGTCGTGCAGAGGTCATGTCCGGGTCTCCTCTCTCAGGGTCAGTCGGGAAGGTCGGTCTGGCAGGCGGGGCAGACCCCATACAGCTCGAGGCGGTGAGACTCGATGACGTAACCCGTGTGGCGAGCTACCTCGTCCACCATGTCCTGGAGGCCGTGATCCTCCGCTTCGTTGGTCCGTCCGCACCGTGAGCAGACGACGTGGTGGTGGTGCGCCGGCTCGCAGGGCACGTAGGCGTGCCCGCCCGTAGGCAGGTCGAGTCGCTCGAGGACGTTCAGGTCGGTGAACAGGTCGAGTGCGCGGAAGATGGTGGCCCGACCGATACCCAGGCGACGATCGCGCGCTTCATCGATCAGGTCAGCTGCGGTGAAGTGGCCCTCTCGCTGCTCGATGAGTCGCGCTACGGCACGGCGGGGCTCGGTGAGGCGGTATCCGCCTCGATCGAGCGCTGCGACTAGCGGCTGATCCTGTGTCATGATCCCCAGATGATACGTCATCTCAACACGATGCGCGCCATGCCGGCGTCAGCTGCCATCGCGCTGAGGCGAAGCATCGTCAGCGGCGTCGCTTGGGTCAGCCCCAGCGGTCGCGCAGGCGCGGCAGGATCTGCTCGCCGTACAGCTTGAGGAAGCGGCCCTGGTCCGGCCCTGGTGCGTGGAAGACGAGGTGCGTGAAGCCCAGCTCCACGTAAGGCCGGATGCGCTCGACGTGCTCGTCCGGGTCGTCCGAGACGATCCAGCGGCTGGCTGCCTGATCGAGCGGCAGCTCATCGGCCAGCCGCTCCATCTCGCGCGGATCCTCCACGCCCATCTTCTTCTCTGCCGGGAGGGCCAGGGCGGCCCAGATCCGGGTGTCCTCCTTGGCTCGCTGCTTGTCCGTGTCGAAGGAGACCTTCATCTCGATCATCTTCTCGATGCCGTCGTAGTCGCGATCGGCCTTGCTCGCACCTTCCGCCACGGCGGGCAGCAGCGTCTCGCGGTAGAGCTCCAGGCCCTTGCCGGAAGTGCAGATGAAGCCGTCCCCGACGCGGCCGGCAAGCCGCGCGGCCGCCGGACCCGAGGCCGCGACGTAGAGCTTGACGGGCTCCGCGGGGCGGTCGTAGACCGTCGCTGCGCGCGTCTTGTAGTACTGCCCCTGGAAGGTCACGAACTCTTCGGTCCACAGCTTGCGGATGAGTTCGATGGCCTCCTTGAGGCGCGCGAAGCGCTCTGGCGACTCGGGCCACTCGATGTCCAGGACGGGCACCTCGTTCATGGACTCGCCGGTGCCCACGCCCAGCATCACGCGACCAGGGTTGAGGCTGGCGATGGTGGCCATGGCCTGGGCCACGATGGCCGGGTTGTAGCGGAAGGTGGGCGTCACCACGCTCGTGCCCAGGATGACGCGGCTGGTGCGCTCGCCCAGGGCGGCCAGCCAGGCGAAGCTGAACGGTGCGTGGCCGTCCGTGTGGCGCCATGGCTGGAAGTGGTCGGAGACGACGACAGAGTCGAAGCCCTGGCGCTCTGCCTCCACCCCGAAGTCGAGCAGTTGGCGGGGTGCGAACTGCTCCGCCGAGGCCTTGTAGCCGAGCGTGAGTGCCATCCGTTCCTCCGTGCCGTCGTCGTTCGAACGCTCGCAGAGCCTACCCGACAGTGCGGTTCAGGCCTCGGCATCCTGCGCTGCCCCCCGGCCGTACAGCCGCCGCTGGCCCAGGGAGCTGTTGGCCAGCACCAGGCCACCGGTGATCAGCACCGCGCCCAGCACCTCGGCCAAGTCCAGGGTCTCGCCCAGGACCATGACTCCAAGGGCGATGCCCACTACCGGCATGACATAGGTGACCAGGGTGGTGCGCGTGGCGCCCCAGGCGCTGATAAGTCGGAAGAAGAGCAGATACGCGATGCCCGAACCGACGATCCCCAGCCAGGCCACGGCGAACCAGGCGGGCAGGGTAGGTGGCACGATGAAGACGCCGTTGGGTCGCTCGAAGAGGATCGCCAGGACGCCCACGATGACGACCGCCGAAAGGCACTGCGGCAGGGCCGTCTCGACCGGGGTCAGGGCACGCGGGCCGCGTACCGGGTCGTCCACCAGCGGCTTGCCGCTGATGTAGCGGCGGATGAAGATGGCCGAGAAGGCGTACGAGAGCGACGCCACCACCACAGCCAGCTCGCCCAGCAGCACCATCGTCGGATCGACCGTCGAATCCCCGGCGCTCAACTGCGGGGACAGCAGGAGAGCGGCGCCCACGAAGCCGATGACCAGTCCCGCCAGCCGATTGGAGGTGATCGGCTCGTCGCGCAGCAGCAGGGCGGCGAGCACGATGGTGAATAGCGGCACCAGGCCGTTGAGGATGCTTGCCAGTGCAGATGGGATCCACAGCTCGCCCCAGGTGACGAGCCCGAACGGGATGGCCACATGGATGAGGCCCAGCGCGGCCAGCCGGAGGATGGTGCGTGGCTCGCGCGGCAACCGCCCTCGCGTCAGGCGCAGCACGACGGTCAGGAAGACGATGGCGATGAGCAGGCGGAAGGTCACCAGGGTCAGCGGCGGCAGACCTTCCTCGAGCCCGATCTTGATGAACAGGAAGGAACTGCCCCAAGCCGCGGAGAGCGCACCGAATACGAGCCACAGGCTCAGCGCGTCGCCGCGCGGCACCGTGATCGACGAGCGTCCCGGCGGTGGCGGTGGCGGTAGGGTGGCTGGGGGCGTCGGGTCGGAACGGGACAACGGTCGTACTCCGGATCATCGAGAGTGGGCGTTCGGGCGCTCGACGGCGGCCGTCGCATCCTAGAACACCGATGCCCCTGCGGCGGTTGCAGGTCCGTTCGACCGGCCCATCCTTCCTCGCGTCAACACGCTCGCCGCGGCTCGCGACCCTCGACACCGCGCGCTAGAGTCTGGCCGTGCCCAGTTATGACCCTCACACGGCGCTGCTCGTGGTGGACGTCCAGAACGACTTCGCCGACCCGGCCGGGAGCCTCTACGTGCAGGGCGGCGAGCAGGTCGTGGAACTCATCAACGCCGAGATGGCCCGGGCCAGGGCGATGGGCGCGCCCGTCCTCTATACGCAGGACTGGCACCCGGAGGCCACGCCGCACTTCCAGAAGGACGGCGGCATCTGGCCGGTGCACTGCGTGCGGGACACCTGGGGCGCGGAGTTCCATGCCGAACTCATGATCGACGGCGCGGTGATCCGCAAGGGCACCAATGGAGAGGATGGCTACTCCGCGTTCTCCATGCGCGACCCGGCCAGCGGCGAGACCGTGCCGACGGAGCTCGCTGCACTACTTGCCGATGCCTCCGTGACCCGCCTGGTGGTCTGCGGTCTGGCCACCGATTACTGCGTCAAGGCCACCGCCCTGGACGCCCGCACCCACGGCTATCCGACGACGGTGCTGGAG
>JALZLQ010000068.1 GCA_030858605.1 Chloroflexota bacterium | reverse complement strand
GGTCCTCTCCCAGGGCCAGCGCGTCGACCCCACCATCTACGAGCGGCTCCAGCGTCTGGGGCTTCTGAACCCCCAGCCGGACGTCACCCAGGCAGGCGGCTGGATCCTGGCCTCGACCCTGCTGGTGGCCCTCCTGCTGGGATGGATCTGGCGCTTCCGGCCGGAGATCTGGCACCGAACGAACTCGTTGCTGCTGATCGCCCTGGTGGTGGTCGTGGCGACCCTCGCCCTGAAAATGACGGCAGGTGGTGCGGTTCTCCCCTACTTCGTGCCAGCCGCTGCGGTGGGCCTGGTGGTGGCCATCCTGCTCGACTCCGGGACGGCCATCGTGGGCATGGCCCTCCTGGGGATCCTGGCAGGCGCGGTCACAGGTTCGGTCGAGCTGACTGCCTACGTCTTCATGGGCGGCATGGCCGGCATCGTCTCGGTACGCAAGGGTGAGCGCCTGGCGCACTTCATCCAGGCAGCGCTGGCCATGGCCGTGGTCAATGTGGCTGTCGTTACCGCCTTCACGCTGACCGGCGAACGCGATCTGGCCGGCCTGCTCCAGTTGTGGGGCGCAGCCATGGCTGCGGCCGGTGGCTCGGCCGTGGTCGCCGTGGGCTCTTTCGTTGTCCTGGGCAACGTCTTCGGCATCACTACATCCTTCCAGTTGCTGGAGATGGCCAATCCCTCCCAGCCGCTGCTGCGCCGACTCCTCCTCGAGACGCCCGGCACGTATCACCACTCGCTGATGGTGGGCAACCTGGGAGAGCGAGCGGCTGAGGCCATCGGCGCGGACGCGCTGGTGACCCGCGCCGCGGCCTATTACCACGACATCGGCAAGCTGGCCAACCCCATGGGTTTCATCGAGAACCAGGGCCAGCAGGAGAACCCGCACGATGAGCTGACGCCCATGGAGTCGGCGCGCATCCTGAAGGCGCACGTGGCTGACGGCATCGACCTGGGCTACCGGTACAAGCTGCCCAAGCAGATCATCTCGTTCATCCCGCAGCATCACGGCACCGCGCTGATGAGCTACTTCCTTGCCAAGGCCAGGGCGCAGGCCGCGGAGGCGGCCGGGGCACGGCCGGGTACACCGCAGGCGCGTGAGGCCGAAGAGTCCGTGCCTGCCGCGCACTTTCGCCACGCGGGGCCCAAGCCGCAGTCGAGGGAGGCCGCCATCCTGATGCTCGCTGACAGCGTGGAGGCGTCGGTCCGGTCGCTCACCAGTCAGGACGAGCCAGCCATCCGGGCGATGGTCGAGCGGATCATCCGCGAGAGGCTCGAGGACGGGCAATTCGACGAGTGCGACCTGACGCTGCGCGACCTGGATCTCATCCGTGAGGCGTTCATCGCACAGCTGCTGGGCATGTACCACCGGCGCATCGAGTACCCCCAGAACAAGGTGGTGGAACTGGAGTCGCGGCGCATCGCGTCTGGTCGAGGATCCTGAGGGTCTTTGCCAGGCACGGGCGGGATGCGTGAGCCTCACGATCTGGCGACTACCTGGCTGCCTTCTGCGATCAGCGAACGTCCTGGGCTCTTGGGGTGCTAACCGTCACTCAGGCGTTGATCGGACCGTCGCTGGCAGGCGTCTGTGAGCCGGAAACGGCTGTCCGTCCCTGTCGAGACTGCGCCAGGTGACGAGGCGACGCCCGTTAGAGGGCGAATCAGGCCCCCCGGCTTCACCGATCGTAGGAAGGCGGGCGAGAAGGGCCGCGGGCGCGGGCGAAACGGCAGGCATGACCCAGAGCCCCGGGGAAGGGACCCCGCCGAGCACCCGCCGGCTCTATGTCGGCTCATGGCGGATGGACGTGACCGATCGGACGGGCCGCCAGCCGGTCGTTCCCAGGGCAGCCCTGGCTCGAGATCTCGCACGCGCCCTTGAGGCTGGCGGCGCGCCTGGGCCGTCGGCCGTCGGCCTGATCCTCACGGATGACGCGGAACTCAGCCATCTGAACGAGCACGCCATGGGCCAGTCGGGGGCCACGGACGTGTTGTCATTTCCCTTGCTGCCACCGAGCGAGTTCCCGCCACACCCCGGTCAGGACCGCTCGCAATGGCCGGACGCGGAGGAGCGAGTTCGGTCGTTCGCCCTGCCACCCGGGCAGCGGGTCCATCTGGGGGAGGTCGTCGTCTCCGTCGAACGGGCGATCGAGCAAGCGCAGCAAGGTCTCGGCGGCCAGACGGGTGATGTGAGCTGGTCGCCAGCCGACGAGTTGCGACTGCTTGTTACGCATGGCGCGCTCCATCTGTGCGGCTGGGACCACGCCGAGCCTGAGGAGGAATCGGCCATGCGTACCCTGGAGGGCGAGCTACTCAGCCGCTGAGCCGAGGGTCCAACCGGGGCGTACGGCGCACCATTTTCAGCCTCCGGGATACCATCTCCAGCGCGGGCCACTTTCCCTTTGAACGGGGATGTGGCCCCGTCGGCGCGCCCTGCGGGTCGCGACCGATGCGCCGCCTCCCGACCGCCGCTCATCCGAGGTCGTTGTGAAGATCGTCGTGGGGTTGGGCAATCCCGGACGGGAATACGAAGAGACGCGCCACAACGTGGGCTGGATGGTGCTCGACCGCATCGCGGATCGGGCCGGTTGGAGTGGCAAGGCCAAGGCGCGCGATGCGGCTGCCGTGGCGCGTGGACGACATGGCGATCTGGACCTTGCATTGGTCAAGCCGACGACTTACATGAACCTCTCCGGGCTGGCTGTTCGCAAGGTCCTGGCACGCGAGCGCGCGCCGCTCGATGACATGCTGGTGGTGGTCGACGACTTCGCCCTTCCCCTGGGGCGGCTGCGCCTGCGCGAGGACGGCAGCGCGGGCGGCCACAACGGGCTGCGCTCGATCATCAGCGAGATGGGCACGCAGGGGTTCGCCCGGTTGAGGGTGGGCATCGGCGATCCCGGTCCAGGTGCCCGTGACCATGTGCTCAGCCGCTTCTCCGAGTCCGAGCGATCAGAGCTGGACCAGGTGCTCGACGCCGCGGCTGAGGCGGTCGAGGACTGGGCGCGCGAGGGCACCTCCCGAGCCGCCAATCGATGGAATCCCTGGCGACTGGAGCGGGCGGCCAGTGTCGAACCAGATCCGACGGAGAAGAGCGCGACCAGGGCGGCGATCGGTGGCTCGATCGTCGATGCCTCGGCAGAGCCGCGCGCGGACCCGGAGCGAGCACCCGGGCCCGACAAGGACGGCATCGTGCGCACGCGCACGGGCTGGCGGAAGCTGCTGCCGACCAGGCTCCGGGACCGTCCGTGACCGACTCGGCGACGCGCACCCGGGGCCGCCGTGGGCGTGACCGTCACATCGCGGAGCGGGTCTCCTCTACCGCGGGCGCACGCCCGGCGGGTGGCGCGTCCGCTGGCGACGCTGCTCGGCCCCGCGTCCCTGACCTGGCCGTTCTCCCGGGGCTGCTCGCGCGTTCGGGCGAGCTGGAGGCGCTGGTCGAGCGCTTCGCTCGTGCCCGTGACGGCCGCGCGACCGGCCTGCGCCACGTGACATATGCGGCCATCCCCCACGGCGCCAAGACGTTCCTCGCCGCGGCCTTGGTGCGCGCCTCGGGAGAGCGACTGGTCTGGGTCGCGCGTGATGCCGAGATCGCTGACCGAGTCGCGGAAGAGCTCCAGGCCTGGATCGGCGATCCGGCCGCGGTGGTGACGCTGGAACCGCGCAGCTCACTGGCCTACGAACGGTCCGAGCTGATCCGCGACGAGAGCGCGGCGCGGGTGGCGGCACTCGCAGCGTGGCGCGCCGGGGACGCCACTCAGGACGCAACGATCGGTCCGGCGCAGGACGCCGCGATCGGTCCGGCACGCGTCCTCGTCACTAGTGTCCAGGCGCTCTTTCAGCGGACGCTGGCCCCCGACGCTCTGCCCACCGAGCCGCTCACCATCCGACGCGGTGCGCGCCTCAGCCAGGAGCGTGTCCTCCGCTCGCTGCTTGAGCTCGGCTACGAGGCCGTAGCGGAGGTCGGCGGGCGCGGCGAGTTTACGCGCCGCGGTGGCATCGTGGACTGCTTCCCGGCCGGTCAGCCGCTGCCCGTGCGCATCGAGTGGTTTGGCGACGAGATCGACTCCCTGCGCGCCTTCGACCCGGCCGACCAGCGCGGCGTCGGTGCCGTAGAACGGACCGTCCTCTTGCCGGCCTCCGAGTTCCTCTTCCGCGCCGCCGATCAGGGGCCTGAGGGGGCGACCGACTGGCTGCGCGCCCGACTCGGCCGCCTCGGCAGCAAGCTCAGCGAGCCACTCCAGCAGGACCTGGCCCGGCTGGCCAACGGGCAGTTGAGCGACGCCGCCGAGATCTGGGGCGGCATACTGGCCCCGGCCTCAGGCCTGCACCACTTGGGCGACGCGATCTGGCTCCTGGATGAGCCCCAGGATGTGCACGACGCCGGCGATTCGCTGCGCAGCCAGGCCGAGGAACGACGAGCGGAGATGGAGCGCGCCGGTGAGCTGCCCAAGGGCTGGGCCGACGCCTACCCAACCGCGCGCGAATGGAAGCGTGCTCTGGTAGAGGCTCGGACCCTGGAGCTGACCTGGGAGAGCGAGGCCGACGGGGCGCCGCCCGGCGGCAATCCGTTCGGCTGGCACGAGCCGGTGATGCCGCCCCAGGCCATCACCTCGCTGGCACCGACCATCAGCCGCTGGCGGCGGGAAGGTGCGCGAGTGGTGCTCACCTCCGACCAGTCGGCGCGCCTCTCGGAGATCCTGGCCGAGGCGGACATCGTAGCCGCGCCAACGGCGCACCTCGTGGAGGCGCCACCCGCCGGCGGCCTGGCACTCGTCGAGCGGAGCC
>JALZLQ010000021.1 GCA_030858605.1 Chloroflexota bacterium | reverse complement strand
TCTCGAACGTGTCCAGGCCGGTGGCGGCGTCGCCCAACAGCTCCTCCACGCGGCGCCACTCCCCGTCCGGGCAGAGCTGCCAGGATCGTCGGTCATCGGCCAGCATGACGCGCACGATCTCACCCAGTCGCTCCTTGAGGACCGGATCCTCCACCGGCGCCAGCGCCTCTATGCGCCGATCCAGGTTGCGCTCCATCAGGTCGGCGGAGCCGATGAGGACACGTTCCCGCTCGCCCGTCCCGAACCAGAAGATGCGCGAATGCTCCAGGAAGCGGCCCACCACCGACCGCACGCTGATCGTCTCGCTCCAGCCCGGGATGCCCGGCTTGAGCGAACACATGCCGCGCACGATCAGATCGATGGGCACGCCGGCCTGCGAGGCGCGGTACAGCGCCGCGATGGTGGTCGGGTCGACGATGGCGTTGGCCTTCACCAGGATGCGCCCCTCACCGGTCTGGCCGTGGTGGGCGATCTCCTCGTCGATCAGCTGCAGCAGGCCGTCGCGCATAGCCATCGGCGCGACCAGCAGCTTGCGGTAGGATCGCTGGCGGGCGACGCCGGTCAGGACGTTGAAGAGGTCGGTCACGTCGGAGGCCAGCTCGGGGTCATCGCTGAGCAGGCCCAGATCCACGTAGATGCGCGCCGTCTTGGGGTTGTAGTTTCCGGTGCCGATATGAACGTAGCGCCGGAGGCCGCGGCCCTCTCTACGAACCACCAGCGCCAGCTTGCAGTGCGTCTTGAGTCCTACCAGGCCGTACGCCACGTGCGCCCCGGCACGTTCCAGGGCGCGTGCCCAGACGATGTTGGCGCGCTCATCGAAGCGTGCCTTGATCTCCACCATGACCACGACCTGCTTGCCCTGTTCGGCGGCCTCGATGAGTGCACGAACGATGGGCGAGTCGCCACTGGTGCGGTAGAGCGTCTGCTTGATGGTCAGCACATCCGGATCCGCGGCGGCCTGCTCGATGAAGCGCTGGACCGATCCGCTGAACGACTCATAGGGGTGGTGCAGCAGCACATCGCCGTCGCGGATGGCGGCGAAGACATCGGCCTCCTCGTCATCGTCAAGCGCCGCCAGGCGTGGCGGCACGACGGGCTGCCAGGGATGCTGCTGGAGGGCGGGGATGTCGAGGTCGGCGACGGCGGTCAGGGCGTTGAGGTCCAGCATCCCGCTGATCTCGTACACATCGGCAGGCTGCAGCCCGAGCCCGCGCTGTAGCAGCTCCCGCGTGACGTGAGGCATGGAGCGTTCCACCTCCAGCCGTACCACCTTGCCGAAACGCCGCTTCCGGAGCTCCTCCTCGATGGCCAGCAGGAGATCGTCGGCCTCGTCCTCCTCGATGGACAGGTCGGCATTGCGCGTGACCCGGAAGAGGTGGTGCTCCAGCACCTCCATGCCGGGGAAGAGAGCATCCAGGTTGGCCGCGATGATCTGCTCCAACAGCACGTACGTCCGGGAGCCGACCTCCAGGAGTCGCGGCAGGACGGGCGGCACCTTGATGCGCGCGAAGCGTCGCTCCCCGGTCTCCGGATCGCGCACCGTGACCGCCAGTGAGAGGGACAGATCGCTGATGTACGGGAATGGATGCCCGGGGTCGACCGCCAACGGTGTCAGGACGGGGAAGATCTCGTCCAGGAAGCGCTGGCGCAACTCCCCCTGCCGCTCGGGGCGCTCGTCGTAGGCTGAGATGCGGATGTCAGCTTCGCTGAGCTGCTCCCGGATGGCCGCGAAGCTCTGGGAGTGCTGCTCGATGAGCGGCAACACACGCGTGCGGATGCGTTCCAGCACTTCCGTGGCGGAGAGCCCGTCCGGCGTGGGCGACGAGTGGCCCGCCGCGACCTGCTGCTTGAGGCCCGCCACGCGGACCTGGAAGAACTCATCCAGGTTGGAGGCGAAGATGGCCAGGAAGCGCGTCCGCTCAAGGAGGGGATTGCGCTCATCGCGTGCCTCGAAAAGGACACGCGCGTTGAAGTCCAGCCAGGCCAGGTCGCGGTTGACGTAGGGCAGTTCCTGCACCACGCGCGGCGTGCTGCGGCGCGTCGCGGCCGACTGCCGGATGGCGGTCACAGCGATCGTGCTCTCTCAGCCCAGACGGTGAGTGGCGTGCGGCTGGGCGTCGCGCCGGGCGCTATCGACCGGGCAGGGGCACTCTTCGCGCAGGCGTTGGAAGGTGTAGAAGCCGGTATGGTGGCCGTCTGCCCAGGTTGGTGCCACGGCGTACTGCCCCACCAGCGACATGTCCGTAAGCTGGGTCTGCGCCTCGGTCAGCGTCGGCGCTGAATCCAGCCAGCCGGGCATGCCCGCTTCGCCGCGGCAGAAGGCGCAAGGGCACAGCCAGCGCAGCGTGACGAAATCGAAGCGTGTCTCGTGGCCGTCGGCCCAGTCGATCTCCAGCACGGCGGCGGCACGATCGGCGTGGATGCGCACCGGTGTGAGGTACTCCCCGCCGGCGGTGTAGCTGGACTTCGGGCTGTGAGTCATGGTGCCAGAGCATCCTAGCCGCTCCCGCGGTCTAGACTCATGACCAGCACGGCCGCCGACTGGCGCCGGCCCGGTGCGACCCCGCCCGGCATACCTGCCCGTCGCTTTCGAGGAGCGCCCATGTCCCGAGCCCCGAGCGCCGCTGACCTCTACGCCCTCCGCGTCCCGGTCGAGGTGCGACTCTCTCCGGATGGCCGCCAGGTGGTGTACTGCCTCAAGGAGACCGCGCCGGACAAGGACGGGTATCGCATGTCGCTATGGCTGGTGCCCTCGGACGGCTCCGCCCAGCCCCGCCAGTTGACGCTCGGTCGCAAGAAGGACACGTCTCCGCGCTGGAGCCCGGATGGCCGCACGCTCGCCTTTCTGAGCGACCGCGGAGCCGTGCTTGATGAGGGTGGCGCAAGCGACCGGCCAAAGCCTGTCGATGAAGGTGACAAGTCGAAGCCCGGCGGAACGCAGGTCTGGCTGCTGCCCATGGACGGTGGCGAGGCACGCCAGCTCACGCGCCTCCCCGAGGATGTCGGCTCGCTGTCCTGGGGCCCCGACGGGAAGCGGCTGTGCGTCGTCTCCGCCGCCACCGAAGCGGAGCCAAAGCCCAAGCGTCGGAAGCTCGGCGATGCGCCGGAGCGCGACGCCCGCATCATCGATCGGCTCCAGTACATGGCCAACGGCGAGGGCTTCACCTATGACAAGGCGCCCAACCTGTGGATCGTGGATGTGGCCGACGGGGCTGCACGCAGGCTCACCTCCGGTCCCAGCCGCGACGAGGATCCCCAGTGGAGCCCGAGCGGCAAGCGCATCTGCTTCGTATCGAACCGTCACGCTGACTCGGACCTGACCTGGCGCGCCGACCTGTACCTGATCGATGCCGATGGGGGCGACATCGTGCGCGTCACCGGTGGCCGCGGTGAACGGTACTTCGGCCTGCCAGCCTGGAGTCCCGATGGTCGGTGGATCGCCTGCGTCGGGAATCGGTTGCCGGCGGGCGGCGGTTCCAGGGATGACCTGTGGCGCTTCCGGCCGCAGGCCGAGCAGGCTGGCGAGAACCTCAGTGGCGAGAGTGACCTGGGAGTGTCAGCGGCGCTGGGCAGCGATCTGGCAGGGACTCCTGCGCCACACATCTTCTGGGCCGGCAACGGCGGATCCATCCTCTTCGCGGCGCCCACGGAGGGCAGCTACGAGCTGTGGCGGGTCGGCGTGGAGGACCGTCGCGTGGAGCGGCTGACGGAAGGTTCGCACGCCATCACGCGGCCCCATGCGGTACCCCTGAAGGAGGGCATGCGCGTGGCCGCCGTACGCGTGTCTGGTCACGAGGCGCCGGATGTCGTAGTCGTTGACGCGCGGGCGATGGGTGATCGCCGCCCGTCTCCGGCTGCACCCCGGCAGCTCGCCGACCTGATGGCCGACGCCTGGGGAGCTGTCTCGATCGTGCGGCCGGTCACGCGCTGGCACGAGGTGGATGGGCGCCGCATCCAGGGC
>JALZLQ010000002.1 GCA_030858605.1 Chloroflexota bacterium | reverse complement strand
GATCCGACACGCACCCCGCGGCCCGATCCGACACGCACCCCGCGGCCCGATCCGACAGGCACCCCGCAGCCCGATCCGACTCCGACGCCCCCACCTGAGCCGACCGAGGATCCCGGCGATGGCGGCGACCCGCCCGGCGGTGGTGGGGACCCGCCGGGTGACGGTGGTGGTGGGGGCGACCAGCAGCCCAGTGCCCCACCCGGCCCGGGCGGCGACGGTGATCAGGAGGCTACCTACACGGACGACAGGCAGCCCGGCGCCATGCCCGACGGGCCCGAGCGGCAGCGCCGGATGGCTCGGCGCCGCCGGCGGCGATAGCTGTAACACAGCTGCAAGCCGCCCCACAGGGCGGCACTAACGTGCGGCTGCGCCTGGGACACATCATGCCACGAGACCGGAGACCGATGACGGCGCTGTCACGCGCCAGCGGCCCATGGGAGGCGAATCGATGACGACCAACAAGACGACCGGCGAACGAACCAATGGCGCGGGGATCGGGCCGAAGGATGAGAGTTCGAACCCGCTGGTCGGGGTGATGTCTCAGGCGCAGGATGCCGCCCAGGCCACCGTCGGGGCGGTGCGCAACGTGGCCGGCACCGCGGCTGACCGTTTGCCGGCGGCCATGACCACCGCTCAGGATGTCGCCGGCCAGACCTCGCGAACGCTGGACGAGCTGCCCGATCAGGCGCTTGTCATCGGCACCAGCTTCTCGCTGGGCCTCGGCATCGGACTGTTCATGTCCGGCATGAATCGCCTGTTCGTGTTGATCGCCTTGGCGCCTGCCGCGGCCATGGCCGTCACGCTGGTCAACCGGGAGTCGAGTGGACCCACCACCGGCGGGCGTCCCGCCAAGTCCCCGGCCGCTGGCCGCTGAACCGGTCGGGCCAAGCTCGACTCAGTCGGCCGTCGTTCCCTCCACGGCTGCGCTCGCCGGCTTCGCCGGCGAGTCGCGCGGGGGCGTGTCCGTGCCAAGTTCTCCTTCGGTGTCCAGGACGTAGCCGATCCCCTGGAAGGTCCGGATGGGTCCCGGCTCGCCCGGCAGCGCGCCAAGCTTGCGACGCACGCGGCTGATCCAGACACGCAGGTACTGAAGATCGTCGCGGTATTCGGGGCCCCACACCTTGGTCAATAGCTCGCTGTGCAGTACCACCTTGCCAGCGTGGGCGGCGAGATGCTGAAGGAGCAGCCACTCCGTGCGGCTCAGCGGCACTAGCTCGCCGGCCTTGCGTAGCAGGCGCCGCTCCAGGTCGATCTCGATGTCCCCGAAGGCCACGACCCCGGCGCCCGGCGCT
Organism: Chloroflexota bacterium; assembly: GCA_030858605.1. Lineage (GTDB taxonomy): Bacteria > Chloroflexota > Limnocylindria > Limnocylindrales > CSP1-4 > Palsa-1032. The sequence continues at coordinate 1,486 of JALZLQ010000002.1, read as the reverse complement.
ACGCCGCTGGCGCGTCGCAGGACCGCCCGCACACGCGCCGCCAGCTCGTCGGGATGGAAGGGCTTGGCGATGTAGTCGTCCGCGCCCAGGTCAAGCCCCTTGGCCTTGTCGCTCGTGGCGCCCTTGGCCGTGAGCAGGATGACCGGCACCGGCCGCCACTCGCGCAACTGGCGCATCACCTCTATGCCGTCGAGATCAGGCATCACGATGTCCAGCAGGACGATGTCTGGTCGGACCTCTTCCGCCTTCTTGAGCGCCTCTTCTCCGCCGCTCGCGGTGACCACCCGAAATCCCTCTTCCTGGAGGGTCAGCGCCACGAGCTTGGTGATGCGCGGCTCATCATCCGCGACGAGCACAAGGGGTTGTGACTTCACGCTACCTCCTCAGAGAGCGACGGCGCAGGCGCGGGGCGTCGGTCCGGCGCCACCGATCGACGAAGGCGATCAGCCGTGTATGGGTATCGGCAAGAAAACACTCTAGCGCGTGCAGCGACCGTTGGAGCCTGCTCGGAGACATCTGGAATGCGCCTGTAACGCGGCTTCGACGACAACGCCGCGCCGGACCGACGCCCATGCCTAGGATGACGGGGGCAGCGGTCGAGTCCGGCGCTTGGCTGCACTCACGATCCGACCTGGAGGTGGCATGCGCTCGGAGGCCTGGACCTGGTTCGTGCGCGGGGTCGGCCTCTGGCGTTGCCTCTGATGGCAGTCGCGGTGGTGCTGCGGGAGCGCCCCAGGCTGGCGATTTGGCCCTCCGTCAGCCTCCGGACAGGCCAGGTGAAAGCTCGCTGCAACCCTGACATCTCTGGCGGGGGTGGCGAAACGCACCTCCACGCACCTACGGTAGTGTCTGCCGGCCCCATGGGGGGACGGGAGCATTCGCCCATCAGTTGGTGCTCCCGCTTCCGGGGCCGGCACCTTCCTTGACCCCTCATGTCGCTCGATCTCTATCGTCGTAAGCGCGACTTCGCCGTCACGCCGGAGCCGTCCGGCGCGCCGGAAAGCGACGACGCGGGCGCGAGCCTTGCTCCAGAGAGCGGCCGACGCTTCGTGGTCCAGCGTCATCGGGCCACGCGCCTGCACTACGATCTGCGCCTGGAGATAGACGGCGTCCTGATGAGCTGGGCAGTGCCCAAGGGTCCAACGCTCGATCCCGATCAGCGACGGATGGCGGTCCACGTAGAAGATCACCCACTGGAGTACTTCGACTTCGAAGGCGTCATCCCGAAGCGCAAGTACGGCGCAGGAGATGTGATCGTCTGGGACTGGGGCACGTACCAGCCAGAGGAGACCACCGATCCCGGTGCTGCCATCCGCTCTGGAGAGCTCAAGTTCCGCTTGCTCGGGCAGAAGCTGCGCGGTCGTTACACGCTCGTCCGTATGCGCGCGAAGGATGCCGACGAACACAGTTGGCTGCTCATCCACAAACGAGACGAGGACGCAGTGAGTGGCTGGGATGCGCGAGATCACCCCCGATCGGTCAAGAC
>JALZLQ010000298.1 GCA_030858605.1 Chloroflexota bacterium | reverse complement strand
GGCAGGCTGGCCAGCATCACTCTTGGGCTGAACATCATCTCGCTCGTGCTGGTGGTCATGACGCTCGCGGCCATCGTCCCCTACGAAGCCGGCCGCGCCGCGAGGGTGGCCGCGGGTCCTCCACCCACGGACGTGCCCGTAGCGCAGGCGACGCGACTCCCCGACCGGGACATCTACTACCTCGTCTTCGACCGCTATGGCTCCGACTGGTCGCTCGAGCAGCGCTACGGCATCGACAACGACCTGCCCGAGTGGTTGTCCGGCCGGGGCTTCCAGGTCGTCCCCGGCGCTCGCGCCAACTACCGCGCGACCGACTTCTCGCTGGCGTCCACCCTCAACATGCGCTTCCTGGACGAGCTCACCGAGACAGTCGGTCGTGAGTCGGACGACCGGACGCCGGCTCGACAACTGTTGAGCCGCCATGAGGTGGGAACCTTCCTGCGAGCCAACGGATACCAGTACTTCCACCTCGGGGCGTGGTACAGCGCGACGCGTTCCAGCCCCATCGCGGACAGGGTGCTGACGGAGGGCGTGGACACGGAGTTCAGCTCCGTGCTGCACGACACCTCGATGCTGCCGGCCCTGGAGAGGTTGTTCGGCGAGGAGGCCGGCGCGGAGCCCGCCCAGGAGCCGGATAACGACCTCGGCGAGGAGTCCGGGGAGCAGCCGCCCCCGCCATCCCTCCGCGAACGACACCGGAACATCGCTCTGTTCCAGTTTCGCCAGTTGCAGCGGCTGCCAGCCGCGCCCGGCCGCAAGTTCGTCTTCGCTCATATCCTGCTTCCGCACGCGCCCATCGTCTTCGGGCCGGCCGGCGAGGTCGTCCCGGAGACTCAGGAGAAGGCCGGGCCGGAGGCCGAGGTCGTCGGCGGGCAGTTGACTTACACCAACGCTCGCATCCGCGAGACCGTGGCGGCGCTCCTGTCCGGTCCCCCCGAAACGCACCCCATCATCGTCATCCAGGCCGATGAGGGGCCCTTCCTGTGCGGCAATACCGACTGCATGGATCTGGAGCCGGAGACGCTCGGGGTCCGCTTCGGCATCCTTGGCGCGTACTACCTGCCGGACATGCCACCGGGGTCGCTACCGGCGACGCACTCCGCGGTCAACACCTTCCGCTTCATCTTCCGCGAGTATTTCGGGGCGGATCTGCCGGCGCTGCCGGATCGCTCCTTCACCTGGCCCGACAACGACCACCTCTACGACTTCCAGGACATCACCGACCTGCTGCCGCTGCCCGGCTCCGCTGCGGGCGCGGATCCGTAGCGCCGCCAGCGGCCCCGCCGCACGTATCATGGTCGGCGTGCCGAGAGGCACCGGTCGGGGCGTGGCGCAACGGTAGCGCACGTGCTTTGGGAGTACGAGGTTGTGGGTTCGAATCCCGCCGCCCCGACCAATATGAGAGGAGTTTCACGCACCTCTCATCAGGAGGGTGCTCTGGTCGCGTTCCAGGCTCGCACGGACGACGGCAGGCTGGAGGTGTTGACAGCGGTGTCCATCGGCTACGAACCGGCCCGAGCAGTAGTAGTCGAGCGGGCGGATCTCCAGCCGTCGGTCGGTCGACCGGGCAGTGCGCCCTCGCGGTCGACCAGGCTCCGCATCATGGCCTGCTCCGAGCCAGCCAGGATCAACACGACGTTGGATAGCGAACCCACCCGGTCCCACCAGCGCTGGACCAGGGACGGCAGCGATCGATTCGCGTCGATGAGGTACGGGAACTCGTCTAGCACGAGCCCCACGCGGTCTCGAGTAGCGCATCGGCGAACGTGTCGAGTGGGTCCTCCCAGCCTGAGAACGCGAGTCGGGGCGGACGCCCAGGCCGGAAACCGATCGAGAGCGGCCCAAGCACCCTTCCCAAGTCAAAGAGCTGTGCCGCCTCCAGCTGCTGGGCGGCGACGTAATAGGCCACGTGCTTACCGTCTGCGAAGCGACTGAGACGGAGGCACTCGTCCGCCGGCTGTTGCAAGCCATGAACCAGCACGGCGCAGCAGCCTTCGCGGCCCTCATCTCGACCGACTTCGTCAACCACGACCCGTTCAGTCCCCCTGTCCCGGGTCCGGGCAACTCCGGCCGGCACTGCGCGGTCTGACGCGTCCCAGGACTCAACGCGATGTAACGGGACCGGCGCAGACCGCCTGTGGCACGATATCGATGCTGGGTCGCAGGAGTGCGAGGTCCGCCATGAGTGCTGCCCTGGTCAAGGCGGGGAGGCTGACCAGTGCCGCGCCGAGCGCCTGTCGTGCGCTCGATCCCAGGCCGGACTGCGTCTCTTCATCGATCCGTGCCACAGCCACCCAGCGGCCGCCGAAGGACCGCATGCGAACGTGCACGCCCAGCGGTAGGGCCGGGGCGGCGAGGCGGAACTGGACGTCGACGGCGGAGGGACGGATCATGCCCGAAGGTTCCTGCCTCTCCGTGCCACCTCTCGTGTCACGCCGGCGACGATGGTGTGTCGACCTGACCCCCCCATCCACCGATGAGGCTCGATGGCCGATGACCTACGACGAACTTCTCAAGCTGGCCCGGCGAGCCGAGGGTAAGACACTCGAGACGACACTCGCCGTTGACCAATGCCGCCATGTCGCTGCATCGTTCGCCGTACTCGCCGGCGTCGTCGCGGTGTGGCCGCTCTTCTCATCGGAGATCCCTCCAAGTCGGAGTGGTCCCTTGTCGTGAAGCGCGCGGTACGCAAGACTGTCGGACGTGAGCCGAACGGATGGCCGTACCACGATCGCTGACCTCGTGGCCAAGGCACGCTCGCGCTACCGTCGCTTGAGTCCCGCCGAAGCGTACGCGGAGGCCGGGAACGGAGCGATGGTGGTGGACACCAGATGCCGCGAGGCACTGGACGCGGACGGCCGGATCCCCGGTGCGGTGCACGTACCTCTTAGCGTGCTGCCGTGGCGTGTCGACCCGGACTCGCCGCACAGAGACGGGCGGATCGCCCGGCTCGACGCGCGGCTGATCCTCGTCTGCGCCCACGGCTTCTCGTCGAGCCTGGCAGTGGCATCGTTGCTTGACCTGGGCTTCACCGCGGCGACCGATATCGAAGGCGGGTTCGAGGCGTGGAGCGGATCCAGCCTACCCGTAGCGCGCCCTGACAGCTGAGCGACACGCTTCTCCTGCGGGTGTGACACTCGGACTCCGCGCCAACCTTCCACAGTTCCTCCTGCTTCTGGCGATCAACGCGTTCGTGGGAGCACTCGTCGGTCTGGAGCGGACCGTCGTCCCGCTGCTGGCCGGAGAGGTGTTCGGCATCGGCTCAGCTGCGGCCGTGGCTTCCTTCCTCGTCGCCTTCGGTCCGGCCAAAGCTTTCGGGAACCTCTTCGCGGGAAGGCTGTCGGAGCGTGTGGGCCGGCGCCGCGTGCTCATCGCCGGGTGGCTTCTGGGGCTGCCCGTGCCCTTCATCGTCATCCTGGCACCCGACTGGGGATGGGTGGTCGCGGCGAATGTGTTGCTGGGGCTGAACCAGGGACTCGCCTGGTCCATGACGGTCAACATGAAGATCGACCTGGCCGGTCCCGCCCGCCGGGGCCTCGCGCTGGGCCTCAATGAGTCGGCTGGATACCTGGCCGTGGGCGTCATGGCCTTCGCAGCCGGAGCCGTGGCGGAGCAGGTGGGGCTGCGCCCTGAGCCGTTCTACCTGGGTATCGCGGTGGCGGCGGCCGGCACGGCGTTGTCCGTGTTGTTCGTGCGGGACACGGCGTCGCATGTCGCTGCCGAGGTCGCGCTGCACCGCGATGTCGACGGGCGCGCCGCCACGCCACCGACGCTGTGGCAGGCGTTCGTGGACGGCACGCGGAGGCGCCGCGATCTGCAGGCGCTCGCACAGGCCGGCTTCATGAGCAACGCGAACGATGCGCTCGTTTGGGCGCTCATGCCGCTCGTGCTCTTGAGCCGGGGACTCGAACTCGGGGCCGTCGCGCTGGTCGCGGCGGCATACCCGATCACTTGGGGCCTGATCCAGATCCCCGCCGGCTGGCTGAGCGATCGTATCGGCCGGTATCCCCTGATCGTGGCCGGGATGCTGACGCAAGCCGCTGCAGTCGCGGCGTTCGCGCCCGACCTCGGGTTCGAAGGTGCGTTGCTCGCCGCACTCGCGCTCGGGGTGGGAACGGCACTCACCTATCCGGCCCTGATGGCCGCGATCAGTGACCGTGCCGGCCCGGCTGCTCGAGCGACGTACCTGGGTGTGTACCGCTTCTGGCGGGACATCGGGACGATGGCCGGGGCGCTCGCCGCCGGGATCCTCGCTGACGCGCTTGGGGCGGGGGCCGCCATCGGAGCGATCGCGGCAGCGACCGCAGCTTCAGGCGTCTTCATCGCGCTTCGGCTTCCCCGCGATGTGCGTTCGGGTGGCTCGCCAGCGCGGCATCGAGCGGATCCTCGCCGTCGACCCGGAGCCTGATCGGGCGAGCGCGCTACCGCCTCGGGCGCTGAGGTCATGGATCTCCTGGGGGACGACGAGCTCGTCGCCGCGATCCGGGACCGTACCGACGGCCGTGGTCCCGACTCGGTCATCGACGCGATGGGCATGGAGGCGCACGGCGCGCCGTTGGTGGCGGCTCTGCAGACGGCCACCGGGCTGCTCCCCGATCGGATCCAGGCGCCGCTACTGGAGAGCGTCGGCATCGATCGGCTGAGCGCCCTGCACCTGGCCATCCAGCTGGTTCGGCGGGGTGGCACGATCTCCATCATCGGCGTCTACGGCGGGATGATGGATCCCATGCCCATGCTCACCCTGTTCGACAAGCAGGTCCAGTTGCGCATGGGCCAGGCCAACGTGAAGCCCCTGGGCGTGGACGCTTCGCCACGCACCGACTTCCACTCGACCAGGCGGCGCACGGCTACGAGATCTTCCAGACCAAGCGCGACGGTGCATTCAAGGTGCTGCTCCAGCCCTGTCCAGAAGCGCGATGCCGTGGTGGGCGGCCCGAGATGGAAGGCGTTTGCGACTCCGTGCGCCTTGATGAGATGGCCTGCGACCGGCCCCCGCCGTACGGTCCGGACGGACTCGAGCAACTCGACAAGAGGAGACCGCCGTGACCCGGACCGCATCAGAGATCCTTTCCCTGTGGCCCGAGGAGGCGCGCGAGGCCGCGCAACTCGTGGTCGACCAGTACGGCGAGCCCCATGAGGCGACCGATACCGAACTCACCTGGCATGGCGTCGGCTCATGGAAGCGGCTCGTGGCGCAAAAGGCGTTCTGGGCGCACGACTTCCCGGCACCCCATAC
>JALZLQ010000294.1 GCA_030858605.1 Chloroflexota bacterium | reverse complement strand
CTGTCTGGATACCCGGCGCCATCTGTCCCGCGTCGCTGCCCAGCGCCTGCCGCAGGACCGGCGTCCGGCGGTACTCGGCGGGTTGGAAGGTCTGCTCCATGTGGCGCACCCCCTGACCGGGCGAGCGCGCCGCATCGTCAGCGAGCAGGAAGTCCTTGCGCAGCGGGAAGCTTTGGTAGTCGGGCGGCATGTAGATACGCCGCAGGTCGCGGTTGCCTTCGAAGATGATGCCGAACATGTCGTAGGCCTCACGCTCGGCCCACTCAGCGCCGTTCCACAGGAAGGTGACCGACGGCGCGCGCGGATCGTCGCGCGGCAGGCCATCCACGATGACGCGCAGCCAGTCCGGCGTGGCGTCGGACCAGAGGTGATAGACGACCTGCATCACGCTGCCAGTGTCCACGCCGCACAGGTCGGACAGGATCAGGAAGCGGAAGTCCGGGTCGTCATGGAGCAGCGTCATGACCTGCGCCACGTCCGTCGGTCCGATGCGGATCTCCGTGGTGTCCTGGCGCGCGGACACAGACCCCAGCAACTGCGGGCCCAGGCGCTCCTGAAGACGGCGCTTGAGTGCGGTATCCGTGGCAGGACTCCTCTGGGCTGGGCTGCGTTCAGACGCCGATGGGAACGGTCGGGCCGATGTTCCGCTCGGGCCAGTGGCCGCGGCGCTCCTTGATGAGCTGCTGCAGCTTCATCATCCCGTAGATGAGGCCCTCCGGGCGGGGCGGGCAGCCGGGCACATAGACATCCACCGGCATCACCCGGTCGATGCCCTCCACGGTGGCGTAGGAGCGCTTGTAACGACCACCGGAGCAGGTGCAGTCGCCCATGGCCACGCACCACTTGGGTTCCGGCATCTGTTCCCACAGGCGGACCAGGGGACCGGCCATCTTGGTGGTCAGCGTGCCCGCCACGATGAGTACATCAGCCTGCCGCGGACTGGCCCGGAAGGGGAACATGCCGAAGCGGTCCATGTCATTACGGCTGGTCGCAGCGGACATCATCTCCATGGCGCAGCAGGCCAGCCCGGAGAGGAGCGGCCAGAGGCTGTTCATGCGGATGAGGTCGAGCACGTAGTCCGCCTTGGTGGGGATGATGTCCAAGGCACCCCAGCGGGCGTTGTCACTCTTGTCACCCAGTTCCAGCTCACGCAGGTGGGTGATCTGCGGGGGCTGGCCGCCGTTGTAGGCCGTGGGGTCGGCCGGCGTCCAGGTGGAGTTGGCCACGATGATGGGCTCTACCAGCGAGTCGTCCCCGGTGGTCACCAGGCCGTCCCGCGGGTCGCTTGGCTGGTCCGAGGCCATGGCTGCAGGCTCGTCGCGTCGCGCCACCGGCTGCCCGTCGTTCACTTCCACGTCAAGACGCCCTTGCGCCACGCGTAGCCCAGCCCCAGCTCGAGGATGGCCACGAACAGCAGCATCGCGAGGAAGCCGCCCAACAGCAGGTCGCCGAAGACCAGCGCCCAGAGCAGGATGAAGATGACCTCGATGTCGAAGGCCACGAAGAGCAGGGCGTAGATGTAGAAGGAAAGGCCGAACCGCCCCCATGTGTCGCCGAAGGTATCGATGCCCGATTCGTAAGGCAGGCCCTTGTGTCGATCACCCTTGGTGCGGTGGCTGAGGAGCCACGACAGGCCGATGGTGAGGAACACGAAGCCCACGCCCGCGAAAGCGAAACCGAGCACGTACCAGAGTCCGGTCACCTGATCGTCATCTCCAGGATCCGAGCGCGCTGCACAGGGCGGGAGCAGGTCGAAAGGGAGGTCGGCGCGCATTCCCATTCTAGCGCAGGGCGGCGTGGCCCCCTTGCTGCGACGGTCCATGCAGCCGGCGCAGGAGGAGCGGGATGCCCGGTCCGACGAGCGTGTGTGCGCCCATCAGGATGGGGCTGGAAGCTCCGGCTGCGGAGCGGGTGAGATCGGCCAGCCATCCATCGCTGACCTCATCCGGACGGAGGAGGTCGCTGCCGAAGCGATCGGCTGCGGACGGCCAGCGTGACTCGTCTGCTCCAAGCCGGTCGGCCAGCAGGACGCGGGAGTCGATGATGGCACCGTCAGCCAGGTCGCCGACGATGCTGGCCAGGGAGCCCGCACCGCGCTCGGCGATCAGCCGACCGAGGGTCGCTCGCGGCCTCCGCGACCTTCCTGCCCGCCGCCCTTGCATGGGCGGTGCCTCGCCGGTCGCGATCGCCAGCGGCGACGACGCTCGCAGACCGCGCTCCTCGGCCAGGAAGCGCACCCGGCAGCGCACGTTCCGCTCCAGCCAGCGCAGCGTGCGCGATCCGCTGCGTCCGAAGACGAGCATCTCCCGACGCGGATCGGCGGCCAGCCCACGAAGCTCTGCCAGCCTGGGGATCTCCAGGCCGTGCTCCGCAGCCAGTGCCACGAGCCCCGCCGGAGCTCGGCTGGAGAGTGCGACGAGGGCCAGGTCGAGAGGCGTGTCCAGATCAAGCGCCAGGCGGTCACGACCGGGCAGGTCGGTCACGCTGAAAGCGGCATGTTCCTCCAGCCAGCGGGGCAGCGCATTGTCCGACGGCAGGGCTGGGACGGTCCGGAGGATCGTAGCGTCGGAGATGGCGCAGATGTCCGATGAGTAGCGGTTGTTGGTGGCCGCTTGCCGGGCGGGTCCTCCCGCGACCCGCACGAGGCGCTCGGCATCACGTCTCCGGAGCAGCGGGACTGCGCCGCTGCCCATGACCACCAGTCGGCGGATGCGTTGCTCATCGATGAGCTGCGCGAGTCTGCCGCCGAAGCTCTCTCCGGCGGCCGTTGAGCCCGGCGAAGCGTCCTCCCGGCCGGGCACCACCAGCACGCGTGTCGCGCCGGCCTCGCCCCACAGGTCGAGCTGGTGCTTGAGGAGGCGCGAGCGTGCCTCTGCCAGCAGCCGGACGAGCGGCGGATCATCGTCGCGCGGCGCGTGGTGGAAGATGACGACGTCGACACCGGCCATGGCCGGCCGAGTCTAGAGGAGGAACGGACCAAGCCGATGCAGCAGGAGCTCGCCTTCGTGGGAC
>JALZLQ010000290.1 GCA_030858605.1 Chloroflexota bacterium | reverse complement strand
GATCTATGGCGCGATCCTGATGGGCCTGTTCCTCGCCGCACTGGACCAGACGGTCGTGGGCACAGCGCTACCGCGCATCGCCACGGAGCTCCGTGGCAACGAACTGTTCACGCTGGTGTTCACCGTGTATCTACTCACGGCGACGGTGAGCGGCCCTATCTACGGGAAGCTGTCTGACCTCTTCGGGCGGCGGCCGATGATGCTGGTCGGAGTCAGTGTCTTCCTGCTCGGTTCATTCCTGTCCGGGCTGAGCCAGGAGATGTGGCAGCTGGTCCTCTTCCGGGGCGTCCAGGGCCTGGGCGCCGGCGCGCTATTCCCCATCGCGCTGGCCGTGGTGGGAGACCTGTTCAGCCCAGCGGAGCGGGGTAAGTACTCAGGGTTGCTGGGTGCGGTATTCGGGCTGGCGGCCGTGATCGGGCCGGCCATCGGCGGCATCCTTACCGACACCGTCGGCTGGCAGTGGGTCTTCTTCGTCAACCTCCCGCTGGGCTTCGTGGTCCTGGCCGTCATCTGGCGCCTGCTGCCGCGTATCAAGGGCTCGGTGACGTCACGATCCATCGACTACCTGGGAGCGGCGGTCTTCAGCCTCGCGGTCATTCCTGTGCTGGTCGGATTCACCAACAAGCAGAGCGCCGACTGGACCGATCCGTGGGTCGGCGGAGCCATCGCCATCGGCTTGCTGTTCGCCGCCCTGTTCATCTTCGTGGAAGCGCGGGCCAAGGAGCCCATCGTCCCGCTCGACATCTTCCGTAACCGCACAGTAGCCATCTCCGTGGCCTCCATGTTCCTGGTCGCCTTCGGCTTCTTTGCCACGGTCGTCTTCCTGCCGCGCTGGTTCCAGGTCGTCCAGGGCTCCAGTGCGACCGAGTCCGGCTACCAGATCCTGCCGCTCCTGGCGGGCTTGATCCTGAGTGCCACGGCAGCCGGGCAGATCGTGGCTCGGACGGGACGCTACAAGATCCTGATGCTCGCTTCACTGCTGTCCCTCGCCGTGGGCCTCTACCTGCTCACGAACCTTCGAGCGGAGACTGACGTGCCGGTCATCTGGCTGTGGATGTTGCTGGCAGGCATGGGCATCGGTCCAGCCTTCGCCGTCTTCACGATCATCGTGCAGGCCAGCGTGCCATTCCGACAGCTTGGAGCGGCGACCAGCAGCCTCACGTTCTTCCAGCAGGTCGGTGGCACGATCGGATTGGCCATCGCCGGCACCATCTTCGGGACCACGCTCCAGGAGGAGCTGCCCAGGCAGTTGACAGCGGCCGGCGTGCCGCCCGAAGTGTCGGGGCCGCTGGCCGGCGGCAACGTGCTGCGCGACCTCACGGGCGTTGGCGACCTCGGCGCGACCATCCTCGCCTCGGCGCCGCCGGAGGCCCAGGAGTTCCTGCGTCCCCTCATACCGGCCATCGTGGGCGCCATCCACCAGGCGCTCAGCCTGGCCACGGCCGCTGCTTTCTGGCTGGGTATCGCCGCAGCTCTGATCGCTGCCGCTTTGGTGGCGTTCCTGCGCGAAGTGCCCTTCCGGAACGCTGCTTGGGCGGGTGCTCCCGGTGAGCCCACGACGGACGCTTCGGAGATTGCGCCCTCGTCCGTCTGAGACCCGCCGTAGGTCCAGCCGCGGAGCGGCCCGCTGGGGCCTATGGCGCCAAGGGCGGCTGGCCGCCGCTCCGTGCGACCGTGGGCTAGCATCGTGCGGTGCCCAACGTCCTGCCGCGCAGCGTCCCGCTCACCGAACTCCACTGCCACCTTGGTGGAGCCGTGGCTCCAGCCATCATGTGGGGCATCGCCCACGCGCAAGGCATACGGCTGCCCAGCAAGGACTATTGGGAGTTCCGGGACATGATCACGGTCTCCGCGCGACGGGGCCGCTCCTTCGAGGGCTACCTACAGCTGTTCCACTGGACAGAGCTCATCCAGTCCTCGCCACTGGCCGTGGAGCGCTCCGTCTACGAGGTGGTGGGCGGCGCCTACCGCAAGAACAACGTGACCACGATGGAGCTGCGCTTCAACCCGATGAAGCGCAACCGCGGAGGCGAGCAGGACCTTGACCACATCATCAGCGCGGCGATACGGGGAATGGACCGTGCGCGCCTGGAGTATCCCGTCACGCCGGGCCTGATCCTGTGCCTCGACCGTGCCTTCCCCTACGCTCTCAACGAGATCATCGCGGAGAAGGCCATGACGTACCTTGGCCGCGGTGTGGTCGGAGTCGACATCGCGGGTCCCGAGTCAGATGCCTTCCGCCCGGCTGACTACCGCCGGCTTTTCGAGCGGGTCCGTCGCCGTGGCCTGGGCGTGACCGTTCACACCGGCGAGTCGGGGCCCTTGGAGGAGATCGCGACGGTCATCGAGGAGCTCCAGCCTTCGCGCATCGGCCACGGCGTGAAGTCCGCCTATGACCCATACACGATGGCCATGCTCAAGGAGCGTGCCATCACCCTGGAGCTGTGCCCCACCAGCAACCTGAACACACGCGTCGTCTCGGGCTGGGAGGAGTTCCGCTGGATCTTCGACACCTTCCGTCGCAACGGTGTGCGCTACACCATCAACACGGACGGGCCGGAGATGCTGAAGACCTATATCCGCGACGAGCTCAGCAGCCTGGGCCGCCTGGGCATCCTGTCCTTGGAGGAGCAGCACCAGGCCGCGGAGTGGGCACGGCAGTCCTCGTTCGTGGCCAGCCTCAGCGACTTGCCCCTGCCGCGAAAGGCGCCTGCGCCCCGCGTCCAGGTCGAGCGCGAAGAAGCATGAACTAGATGCCCTCCCCGATCCACCCGACGACCACGATCGCCCCTCCCGAGCCGGGCGGGGTGGAGGCCGCAGGAGACGACGGGGCTCTCCACGACGTGCTTGGTGCCTCCATGGCGATCCTGCGGGCGGACATGGGCGACATCAGGCTTCTCGATGCCGCGACCGGCACGTTCTCGGTCGTCGCCCAGCAAGGTTTCGGTTCGGACTTCCTGGCTGCCGGGTATGGGCGGTTCGCGGCTGACACGGCCCGTGGCCGTGCCATGAAGACCCGCCGCGCCGTGGCCGTGAAGGATGTCGAGGCGGACCACGGCCACGCAGGTGACGCGACCATCGCCGCGGCCCGCTACCGGGCGGTGCACGCGATCCCCTTGCTCGACCGGGCGGGGGAGGTCCTGGGCGTGCTTTCGGTCTACTTCCTGGAAACACATCGCGTCTCCTCGGAAAGTCTGGAGCTGGTCAGCTTCCATGCCCGGATGGCGGCAGAGTTGCTCGTGCGAGCACGGGTGGAGGCCGACCTTCGCGAGCGCGAGGAGCGATACCGGTCGCTCTTCGAGTCGATCGACGAAGGCTTCTGCACTTGCGAGATGCTCGTCGACGACGACGGACAGCCCACCGACTACCGCTTCCTGGAGGTCAACGCAGCGTTCGGTGACATGACCGGCATCCGACCCGAAGCGGTCGGCCACACGGCCCGGGAGCTGGTTCCCGGGCTTGAGGATCGCTGGGTCGAGCGCTACGCCCGCGTCGCGCTGGGCGGTGAGACGCTCCGCTTCGAGGAAGGCTCGGAAGCGATGGAGCGCTGGTTCGATGTGTTCGCGTTCCCGCGGGGGGAGCGCCGCTTCGGCATCGTCTTCCGGGACATCACAGGGCGCAAGCGAGCAGACGCCGCGCTGCGGCTGGCACTGGCCGCCAAGGACGAGTTCCTGGGGCTCGTGTCACACGAGCTGCGGACACCCATGACGGTCATCCTGGGCATGAGCCGGCTCCTGCATCGCGACGTGCTGGATCCAGAGACGGCCCGGGAGGTGGCGGCGGAGATCGGAGAGAGCGCCGAAGAACTCAATGCGCTGGTGGAGAGCATGCTGCTACTGGCCCGCCTGGACCACGACGAGACGTCGCGACTGCGTGAGCCGATCCTCCTCAATCGGGCGGCAGCGCACGTGCTCGACCGGCAACGAGCCAAGGATCCCTCTCGCCGATACGAGCTCGAAGTGGCCACCACCGAGACGCTCGTCGACGTCCAGGGGACGTTGCTGGAGCAGGTCATCGACAACCTCGTCGTCAATGCCGCGAAGTACTCGGATCCGGGGCGATCGATCGCGGTGGTGGTCGAGGCAGGGGGTGGGAACGCGTGTCTTCGGGTACTTGACGAGGGTGCTGGTCTCAACGAGGCTGAGATCGCACATGTCTTCGAGCCGTTCTACCGCGCCGAGGGAGCTCGCCAGCGGGCAGCCGGCGCGGGACTGGGCCTGGCCGTCAGCCAAAGGATCGTGGAGCTGCTGGGCGGTCGGATCTGGGCCGCACAGCGTCCCTCCGGGGGCGCCGAGTTCGGCTTCGAGCTGCCACTGCTGGTGGAGGATGAGACATGGTCCGACTGAGCTCACAGCCGCCTCCGTCCGTCCGGGATACCATCGACCGCACACGACCTCGCCCCTGATCCCACGAGCGTCGTCAACCCTAAGCCCATCGAGGTGTCCGTGGACCTTGACCTCTCGCCCGAGCACGAGCTGCTGCGCAGGACCATCCGCGACTTCGCGGCGCGCGAGGTCGAAGGCGTGGTCGAGGAGCATGAGCGGGAGCGCCGCTTTCCCACCGACATCGTGGCCATGCTCGGCCCCATGGGCCTGCTGGGCATCAATATCCCGGAGGAGGAGGGCGGCGCGGGTCTGGACACGCTGGCCTACGCCGTCGCCATCGAGGAGCTGGCCCGCGTCTGGGGCTCGCTGGCCCTGATCGTGGCCGCGCACACCTCGCTGGGCTGCGGCCCGCTCCACTTGGCGGGAAGTGCCGAGCAGAAGCAGCGCTACCTCGTGCCCATGGCCCAGGGTCACGTGCTGGGGGCCTACGGGCTGACCGAGCCAGAAGCGGGCTCAGATTCGGGCGGCACGCGAACGACAGGCCGATTGGAGGAAGGCTCGAACGGCGCGCAGTGGGTGATCAACGGGCGCAAGCGCTTCATCACCAACGCCGGTCAGGCGGGTACGTACATCGTCACGGCGCGCACCGGGGCACGCGACGACGGCTCGCCGGAGATCAGCGGCTTCATCGTGCAGGCCGACACGCCCGGTTTCTCTGTGGGGCGCCTGGAGGAGAAGATGGGCTTGCACGCCAGTGCCACCGGGGAACTGCTCTTCGAGGATTGCCGGATCGGGGCAGACCAGATGCTGGGCGAGCGCGGCGATGGCTGGAAGATCTTCCTGAAGATCCTGGACGGTGGACGCATCTCCATCGGGGCCATGGCCGTGGGTCTGGCGCAGGCGGCACTGGATGCGTCCATCGTCTATGCCCGGGAGCGCCGCCAGTTCGGCCGGCCCATCGGTACCTTCCAGGGCGTGGCCTTCATGGTGGCCGACATGTCGACCGAGATCGAGGCCTCCCGCCAGATGGTCTACCGTGCGGCCTGGCTCAAGGATCAGGGTCGGGATTACGGGCTGGCAGCCGCTCAGGCCAAGCTGCTCGCCTCCGAGGTCAGCCAGCGAGCGACCAACAACGCGGTGCAGATCCACGGCGGCTACGGCTACGTGGAGGAGTACAAGGTGGAGCGCTACCTGCGTGACGCCAAGCTCACCGAGATAGGTGAGGGCACCAGCCAGATCCAACGGCTGGTCATCGGCCGGAAGGTACTGGACCTCAGGGTCCAGTAGAGACAGAGATAGGGAGGATCAGCACATGTCCGTTGCACGTAACACGGAGATCAGCGCGACCTCGAGCCAGAGCTTCGAGGACGCCATCAAGCAGGGCCTTGCGCGCGCCACCAGCACTCTGCGCAACGTCAAGGGAGCCTGGATCAAGGAGCAGGAAGTCAGCCTGTCCGGCGATCAGATCAGCGAGTACAAGGTGGTCATGGTCGTCACCTTCGTGCTCGACGATCCGGCCGGGTAGCACCGGAAGCAGCGGCCGGACGAACGCGCGACCACAGCACGTCCAGCGCGCCGCCGCGAGTGCCGGTCCGCCCGTAGAACCCTCCGCTGACGGCATTATCGTCGATCGGCAGCATTCTCGGTCGTTGGGCACCCATCGGCGCGCTCCGGAGCCTCGGGGCGAGCGTGCTTGCGGCTGTGGTGAGCGTGAACCTGGAGGTCTGCCGCCAGAGACCGGGCTCAAGGCCCCGTCTCTCGATCAGACTCCGAGCTCGCACGGCGCCATAACCGGCACGGCGACGATAGTGTCGTCACCGGAGGCCGCGACTCCGACGCGAGCTCCGCACGTTTCGGACTGAAGTCGGGGGCTCGGGCGCCTGCCCGGCAGCGACGGCGACGCTAGCGCCGTCAGCGCTCCGGGCTCCACCGCTTGTCATGGTGCTCCGCTGGCTCGTCGCTGACGTAGTGCCTCGTAGAACAGGATGGCCGCCGTGGCGGAGACATTGAGACTGTCTGCCACGCCCAGCATCGGCAGGCGGACGGCGGTCACGTCCGGACCTGACCAGGCGTCGCCCAGCCCGGCCGCTTCGCTGCCCAGGACGATGGCAACGGCGCCCGTCAGATCCGCCTCCGTGTAGAGCGTCGGAGCGTCGACCCGCGCCGTTACGATGCGCGATTCGCGTGAACGGAGCCAGGCAAGGGCCTGATCCGTCGACGCCGTGGCAAGCGGAACTGTGAAGACGGTGCCCAGGCTGGCTCGGATCACGTTGGGGTTGTAGACGTCCGTAGCCGGGTCGGTGACGAGCAGCGCAGCTAAACCCGCTCCGTCCGCGCTGCGCAGGATGGCCCCCAGGTTGCCTGGCTTCTCCACCGATTCCACGACACCCACCAGCGGCTCCGCGTCGAAGTCCAGGTCGACCAATGCGCGTCGCGGCATCTCGGCCACCAGCACCATCCCTATGCCTCGGTCGCCGTAAGACAGCCGCTCCACCAGGCGCGCGTCCGCCGCTATCAAACGACAGCCGGCGCCCCGAAGACGCTCGATGTCCGCCCGCCATCCAGGGTATTCCGCGGCGGTTCGTCGGGCCATGCGGTCGGCGTCGACCCAAGCCTCCAATGGCGTTATCCCGGCGTCGAGCGCTCGCCTGATCTCGCGGGGCCCGTCGATCAGGATGCGTCCAAGCTCGCGGCGCTCCTGTCCTCCGCGGAGTGAGAGTGCCGCCAAGAAGCGCGGGTTCTTGAAGCTGCGGATCGGTTCTTCGCGAGCATCAGCCACAGCGGCAGTATCCCGCAGCCGCCCCGCGACCGATCGACCCGAATGGATGCCGCCTCTCTTGAGACGGCGAGCAGCCTACCTCCTGCGGCTACAGATCCCCGCGGGCATCGACTCGAAACCGAGGTTGCCCACCCACTCATCGGCGGTCCCTGATGTTCCCGATCCATCGGTCCAGTCGACGCAGTCCACTCCGCGGTTGCCCCTGACCTTCCTGATCGCCTCGACGGCGAGCGGATCTTCCAGAGCCGAGAGGTCGCCCGGGTCAGTGCCGAGGTAGGCCGCGCGGGCCACGCGGCGCATCACCTTGCCGCTGCGCGTCTTGGGCAGTTGCGGCACGACCACGATGGCCTCGGCCTTGACGCCTTGCCCATCTGCTCCACCACGCGCGCTGAACATCGGACCCTATGAACAGGGGGGTTCGTCTCTCGTCACGCGCCTCGACCCGGGCCGGGAGACGATCCGTGACACCGTGACCTTCACCGCGCTGGAGGGGAAACGGCCGTGATATTCCTTGTCGCCGCCGACTCGGAGAGGGAGGTCATCGAGTCCGATGAGAACAACAACGAAGAGCAGCGGCAGATCCGGGTCGACGACGATGAGGTCTGATGAGACGCTCCCCCCGCTGAGCACGTCCACTGGAGATCTCTGCGATCGGGCACTCGCTTGAGCTGTGGGCGGTGCTGGAGTGCGACCACGGCCAGGAATCGCCGCCGCGCGCGCTCGTGATCCGGTGGGATAAGCCCATCGCGATGGCGTCGGCGGTCGGTGCATAGGGAATCACCCGATGCGAGGCGTCGTCCGTCGAGGCAGCCTCGAAGGAACAGCCCTGATGGAGTCGATCCGATGCGTCATAGCCTGTTCCTGCCCCTGGTCGCCCTGCTGGCCACGGCCTGCGTGCAGGACGGGGCCGCCTCGTCTGCCTCGCCGGTCTGTGCTCGGCGCGGTGTCGCAGCCGAGGCAGTGTCCCAGCTGAGGGAGTCCGCGGGCGGCGTCCATCGATCCAAGGGAGCTCCCAGGGAGACGGAGGAGCGACCGTGACGAAGAATCGCTGGCTGATTCGGGATCCGTTCGTATCTCTCTTGCTGGCAGTCGCCATCGGGTCGACCGGCTGCACGGGCGTCGCCCAGCCTGGTTCGCCGACCGATCCGCCAGGCGACCCTCTGACGGCGTCGCCGGCCGGCCTGTCGACCCCCAGTACAGCCCCCGTCGATGTCCCCGTCGAAGTCAAGGACGCCATCGAAACGCTGGCTACGTCGGGCATCGGCGTGTACCAAGAAGCAGGCGCCTCGTCTCCCATCGAAGAGCCGGAAGATCCGACCAGCCCCCTGCGGTTCACCCGCTGGCAAGCCGAGAACCTCGCCCGCGACGCGAAGGCCGGTGGAGGGATCGGCGCACACGAGATCGACGAGCTTCTCCCCATGCCGCCCGAGTCCATTCCCTTCTCGTTCGTGCTAGCTGGTTACGTCGCCGCAGCGCAGACGCTAGGTGCCGAGCACGCCCGCGTGTTGATGCATGACCAGGATATCGAACAGCCGGCATCGCTCCTCTTCCCGACCCTGGTACTCGCGCTGTTCGTGGGCGAAGTGACTGCCGCCGCGGCGAGCGGCGCAACGACTGAGACCGACAGCCTTCTTATCGCTGAGCCAGCCATCTATCCTGCCGCCGCCGTCTCCCTCCTCGCTGATCCTGGGATCGGTGCCGCTGAGCCGGCTGTCGCCCGGTCCACCGATACCAAGATCGCTCGGGCGCCCGCCCGGTTGGCCGCGGCGGGGATATGTGGCGACATCACCGCCTTCTTTACCGACACGCTTGCGAAGGTGGCAGCAGCGATCGTCGCCGTCCTTCCCGACATCCCGTTCCTGAAGGCGGCGATCTCATGGGCCCTTACGAAGGGTCTCCAGTCGGGGCTCGAGGTGGCGGCTGATCTCATCGAGCTCATTCCTTTCATCGGAGCCATCCGCTCGGCGATCGGCGTGCTCGCCCTGGCGGTGACCGTCGTCGCCGCGCTACGGGACTGGACCGTCTCAGTGACCGCGCAACCCACACTGGCGCACTATTCTGTAGGGCCGTCGACCAACCAGGCGAACGCGATCGGCATCGTAGATGACGGCCCCGGCGATGTCTTCTCGCCCGAGGTCCGAGAGTGCGCCAGCCTCTTGAGCATCGAGTTGGCCAAAGGTGGTGCTGCGGGATCGACGGCAACCTGGCAGGTTGTCTCCGGGTCGGAGCATGTCGCCCCGATCGACAGCCAGAACACGCAGGTAGATGCGGGAAGGCGCACGACCTTCCAGCTGGTGATGACACGCGAGCCTGAGGACATCCACCGCAGCAGCCGCATCGCGAATGGACTGGTCCGCCTGCGCGTGACGGTCAAGCGACAGGATATCGAACAGGTTCGCAAGTTCATCGAAGGTGCGATCACCAGCAGCCTGCCGCCCTCGGTCTACGCCGCCCTGACGGGAGTGTTCGGCAACCCGCTGGCCAAGATCGCGACCCTCACCGATCTCACCGGGCAGGGTCGCCTGATCGCCGAGTACCACCTGCCCGAGGAGCCGACACTGCCGCCCAGCCCCCTGCCCAGCGCGCCCGCCACTCCGGATGTGTTCTGCCAGAAGTATGCGACCACGATCGAGTGGGCCGACGCCAGCGACGATATCGCTCTCCGACCCTATCTCGTCGAGCTCCTGCGCAGACTGGACGATATGAGATCGGTCGCCCCCTCCTTCCTCCTTGACGACATGGAGGTTCTCATCGCTTATGCGGTGGCCGTCCGAGGAGAGGACTATGCAAGCGTGTACGCGCTGATGCAACAAGTCCCCGGCGCCGCCGCCAACCTCAACCGCCATTGCAACGTGGCCGAGAATCCACTGATGGAGTTCTAGCGCTGTACGCCACCGCCCTCGCCCGCGATCACGTGGCCTGTGCCTTCGCGCCCGGCGGCCGGCCCATCGCTCGATCCAGGAGCGCGACGATCCCCGCCGCGTCACATGCGACGATGCAGATGCCGAGCGCCACCTCGAAGCCCACGGCGGAGTGAAGGGCGCCACGCCGATGCTGCCGGCCCGCGATGCCGGCACTGAACGCGACCGAGTAGAGACCGACGGAGCAGCAGGGCCAGGGCGGTGCGTGGGAGGCCGTACCGGGAGGCGTACGTCGGGCGGTGGTGATGCTGTCGGCAGCGGCGGCGGCGGAGACGGCGGCGGCGGCACCAGCTGACCGCGACGGGACTTGATCCGGGACCGCCTCGAGGTCCGTCCCGGGCGTCCCCGTGATCGGCACCCTCGAGGCGTACTGGATCGCGCTCGATGCCGCTTGCATAGGGAATCACCCGATGCGAGGCGTCGTCCGCGCGCTTAGCGTTCGGGTGGAACGAACGACAACCTATGAGGTCCACCCGATGCCACGCATCCTGTCCATGACCCTGATCGCCCTGCTGGCCA
>JALZLQ010000272.1 GCA_030858605.1 Chloroflexota bacterium | reverse complement strand
CACGTCCTCCCCCGCCGTGGGCAGTGTGCGCAGCAGCGATCGGGAGCTCTTGTACGAGCAATGCTCGCTCCACATCACGCTGAACATGGCCAGCTCCAGCTCGTTGGGGTCGCGGCCGAGTCGAGTGTGGATCTCCTCGAGCTCGTGATCGGTGAGGCCAAGCGCGCGGTGCAGCCCAGTACCTGACAGGGTGCCCGTCGTCGCTCCTTCGGTCCCTGATGTGTCCTGCACGGGGGGCTCGGCGAGGCTCATCGAGTGGACAGCTCCGGGACCCGCCCAGGCGCGGACGCCGCAGAGGGGGCGGTCGCCACAACGGAGGCACCTTCCAGCATCGAGCGGAAGAGCAGCATCCCGTCGTCCGAGCCGAGCAGCCGCTCCGAAGCGCGCTCCGGGTGCGGCATCAGCCCGCACACGTTGCCACGCTCGTTCGTCACGCCCGCGATGTCGCGCGCGGAACCGTTCGGGTTGCCCTCCGGCGACGCGTAGCGGAACAGCACTCCGGCGCGAGCCTCCAACGCGTCCAGCTCCCCCTCCGGCAGGAAGTAGCAGCCCTCGCCGTGTGCGATGGGCATTCGGAGGGTCGCGCCAGCCGGCACGGCCCCGGTGAAGGGCGTGTCATGACGCTCCACGGAGACACGCACCCAGCGATGCTCGAAACGCAATGACGCGTTGCGAAGCAGCGCACCCGGCACCAGGCCGGCCTCGGCCAGGACCTGGAAGCCGTTGCAGATGCCCAGGACCAGTCCGCCGCGTTCGGCGTGATCCCTGACCGCGCCCATCACCGGGCTGAACCGAGCAAGGGCACCGGCCCGCAGGTAGTCGCCATAGGCGAAGCCGCCGGGCAGGACCACCAGGTCGCTGCCCCGCAAGTCAGGGTCCTCGTGCCAGAGCAGCTCCGCCTCCATACCCGCCAGTCGTGCCGCGTGGAGCGCGTCACGGTCGCAGTTGGACCCCGGGAACACCACGATGCCGGCCTTCATGCGGGCGCTCCGACTTCATCCAGCGACTCGAGCGACCACGACTCGATGAGCGGGTTCGCCAGCAGCTCGTCCGCCAGTCGCTCCACGACGCCACGCGCCTCCGACCCGTCGACAGCCTCCACGGACAGCTCCACGCGCCGCCCGACTCGGACATCTCGAACGCCTCCGAGACCCAGGTGCTCGAGAGAGCCTTCGACTGCTCGACCCTGGGGATCGAGGATGCCCTCCTTGGGCATGACCGCGACGGCGAACCGATAGGTCGTCATGGATCGATACGATCCTCCCGCAGGTATCGGTCGAACGACGAGCCGGTGACCCGCTCGAACGCCTCCACGTAGCGGGCGCGGGTTCCCTCGACCACGTCGAGCGGGAGCGCGGGGCCCGGCGGGTCCTTGTCCCAGGGTTGCTTCTCCAGCCAGTCGCGCACGAACTGCTTGTCGAAGGAGGCCTGGGCGCGCCCGGGCTCGTAGTCGGAAACGTCCCAGAAACGGCTGGAGTCGGGGGTCATGACCTCGTCGATGAGGATGAGTGACTCGCCGCCCCGGCCGTCATCGACGAGGCCAAGCTCGAACTTGGTGTCGGCCAGGACGATCCCGTGACCCTCCGCGTGGGCCGCACCGAAGCGGTAAAGCGCCAGCGCGATCTGGCGCGAACGTTCGGCGACCTCCGCACCGACGAGTCCCACCACCGCGTCGAAGTCGATGTTCTCGTCGTGCCCCACCTCGGCCTTGGTCGACGGCGTGAAGAGCGGCTCGGGGAGCCTGTCGCTCTCTCGCAGCCCGGAGGGCAGGGGGATGCCGCACACCGCACCGGTGCGTCCGTAGTCCTTCCAACCGCTGCCGGAGAGATAGCCACGGACGATGATCTCCACGGGCAGCGGCCGGGCGCGGCGGCAGATCATGATCCGTCCGGCCAGGTCCGATCCCTCCTCGCGAAGCTCCGCGGGAAGGTCCTCTGGATCGGTGGCCAGCAGGTGGTTGGGGATGATCCCCGCAGCCTCCGTCTCACGGAACCAGAAGCGCGACAGGCCGGTGAGCACTCTGCCCTTGTCGGGGATGGGTGTGGGCAGCACGACGTCGAAGGCACTGATGCGATCGGACGCAACGAGCAGCAGCCGCTCCCCGCTTAGGGCGTAGAGGTCGCGGACCTTGCCGGAGCGGAGGAAGCCGGCGGTGAGTTCAGTGGCCAACGGGTACCTCCATGGCGAGTCGATCCAGCCTGGCGATGACGCCGGGCACGTGCCGCAACAGGTGACCTTCGTCGAAGCAGGCCGCCAGGGTGGCCGCCGGCAGTGCACCGGTGACGTCGGCGTCCGCCTCGATGAGCTCCCGGAAGGGGCGCCTCTCGTCGGACGCGCGCAGCGCAGCCCTCTGGACCACGGCATACGCGGCCTCGCGTGCAAGACCACTGGTTTCCACCAGCGCGCTGAGCACGCGTCCGCTGGCCCACAGGCCCAGGCCGCGCTCGATGTTCTCGCGCATCCGCTCGGGCCGGACCACGAGGCCCTCTATCAGGTTGCGGAAGCGCACCAGCATGTAATCGAGCAGGATCGTGGCGCCGGGCAGCGCTACCCGCTCCACGGACGAGTGACTGATGTCCCGCTCGTGCCAGAGGGCCTGGTCCTCCATCCCGGCGTGGGCGTAGCCACGCAACAGCCGCGCCATGCCGGCCAGACGCTCGGCCAGGATCGGGTTGCGCTTGTGGGGCATCGCGCTGGAACCCTTCTGACCGGCCCGGAACGGCTCCTGGGCCTCGCCGATCTCCGTGTGCTGGAGGTTGCGTATCTCCGTCGCGAAGCGCTCGATCGATCCGCCTGTGATGGCGATGGCCGCCAGGAAGGCCGCGTGGCGGTCGCGCTGGACGATCTGCGTGCTGACCGGATCAGCCGTGAGTCCCAGCTCCCCCAGGGCGTCGGTTTCGATGGCCGGATCGACCGTGGAATAGGTGCCCACGGGACCCGAGATCTTGCCCGCGGCCAGATCGTCCGCTGCGTGGCGAAGTCGCGCGCGGTCGCGATCGATCTCCAACGCCCACGACGCCAGCTTCAGGCCGAAGGTGATGGGCTCGGCGTGGACGGAGTGGGTACGGCCCATCATCACGGTCGTCGCGTGCTCCCGGGCACGCGCGGTGAGCACCTCCAGAAGCCGATCAGCGTCCTCCAGGAGCCGCTCGGCAGCGGCGCGGCACTGGAGCGCCAGCGCGGTGTCCACCACGTCGCTGCTGGTCAGGCCGAAGTGGAGCCAGCGCCCGTGCTCCCCCACGGTCTCGGCGACCTGGGAAACGAAAGCGATCACGTCGTGGTCGGTGGTCCGCTCCAGATCCGCGATGCGCTGCACGTCGACGCGGGCGCCGGCCTCGATCGCAGCGACGGCCCCCGCGGGTACCAGCCCACGGGCGGCCTGGGCGCGCAGTACAGCCAACTCCACGCGCAGCATGCTCTCGAAGCGCCCCTGATCGGTCCAGATGGCGCCCATCTCCGGCAGCGTGTAGCGCGGGATCATGGCCTGCTACCGGCTGTCCGCGCGGCGAATGACCCGATCCGTCCGATGTCACGGCGCATCTGCCGGCCAGGGAATGTGACCGACTCCGTGGCGCGATAGGCCACGGCCGCGGCCTCCTCCAGCGAATCGCCCCGTCCCACGATGGTGGCCACACGACCCCCGTTGGTGACCAGGCTGCCCTGCGAGCGCCGGACGCCCGACCAGAAGGTGAGGGCTCCCTCGCCCGACCCCCCAGCCCCGACCGGCGTGCCGTCGCGATCGTCGATCGGGTCGCCCAGGCGCGGCTCATCCGGATAACCCGCGGCAGCCAGAACGACGCCTACGGCGGCGTCATCGCCCGGGATCCGGCCGTCGGAGAGACCGGCCGCCGCGGCGGCCCTGGCCAGTCGTCCGTTGGCGGCGCCCAGCAGGAGCGGCGCAAGCGAGGTGGAGAGGCGCGGCAGGAGCACCTGCGTCTCCGGATCGCCGAAGCGGACGTTGCACTCGAGCAGGTACGGGCCATCCGCGGTGAGCATCAGGCCGGCGTAGAGTGCCCCGGAGTAGCTGATGCCGCGGCGTGCCAGCTCGCCAAGGATCGGCCGATGGATCCGTTCCGTGAGTGCGGCCGCCTCGGCGTCAGGAAGATCGGGCAGCGGCGAGTAGACGCCCATGCCGCCGGTGTTGGGGCCACGGTCGTCATCGCCCAGGCGCTTGTGGTCACGCGCCGCGGGCAGGGCCAGGAGTGAGGCACCATCCGTGATGGCGATGACGCTCGCCTCGAGACCGATCAGCGCTCGCTCCACCACGATGCGACGTGCGGCCAGCCCGAAGCGCGGACGGCAGGCGCGAATGGCCGCCTCAGCCTCTGCCAGCGTGGCGCAGACCGTCACGCCCTTTCCGCCGGCCAGTCCGTCGGCCTTGATGACCACCGGCGCCCCCAGCCGCCGGCTGAAGTCGATGGCGCCGTCTTCGTCGTCCTCGAAGGCAGCGCCCTCCGCCATGGGAACGCCGGCTGCCCGGGCGACATCCCGGCAGAACGCCTTGCTGCCCTCCAGCCGTGCGGCGTCGCGGCCAGGCCCGAAGACCGCGATGCCGCGGCGGGCCAGGTGGTCCGCCACCCCGGCCACCAACGGTCCCTCCGGCCCGACCACGACCAGGTCGACTCCCAGGTCGTTCGCGATCCAGGCCATCCGGTCGTCAGAGGCGGCTGCTGGACGGACCGTGGCGACTTGCTTCATGCCCGCGTTGCCCGGCGCCACGATGACCTGACCGACATCGGGCTCACGGGAAAGGGCCCAGGCGAGGGCGTGCTCTCGTCCACCCGAGCCCATGACCAGGACTCGCTTGGGCGAGTGCTGCGACGTCATCGCGCCACCGGCTCCGGCACGCTGGCGATTTCCTCTACGCCTTCCACGACGCCCCGCACGATGGTCTGGCTGCGCTCGGGCCCGACGCTCACCAGGGCGATGGGTACGCCGGCCAGCTCTTCGAGCGCGTCGATGTAGGCCGCCGCGGCCGCCGGCAGCTCGGACATGCTACGGACCCTGCTGAGATCGGCCTCCCAACCGGGGAACGTCTCGTAGACCGGCTGCACCCGCTCAAGGTCGTCCAGCTCCAGCGGCCATCTCACTTCCTGCCCATCGAGCCGGTATCCGGTGCATAGCTTGATCTCGGGCAACCCGGACAGGATGTCGAGCTTGTTGAGCATGATGCTGCTGACGGAGTTGACGGCCACGGCGTAGGGCAGCGTGGCGGCGTCGAACCAGCCGCAGCGCCGGCGACGGCCGGTGGTGGTGCCGAACTCGCGGCCCTTGTCCAGGAGGTGGCGCCCCGGCTCGTCCTCCAGCTCCGTGGGGAAGGGTCCGGACCCGACGCGCGTGGAGTAGGCCTTCATGACGCCGATGACCTGACCGATCTGCCGGGGTCCGACTCCACCACCAGTGCAGGCGCCGCCGGCCGTGGGGTTGCTGCTCGTGACGTAGGGATACGTCCCGTGATCCAGGTCGAGAAGCGTGCCCTGAGCTCCTTCCAGGAGGACATGCTTCCCCCCCGCGAGTGCGTCCTGGACGAGGCTCACCGTCTCCACGACACGACCAGTCAGCTGCTCGCCCCAGGCGACAGCGTCGGCGTGGAGCACATCAAGGTCGAAGGCTGGCAGGCCGAATGTCTCGTGCAGGATGGCGTTGCGCTCGGGCAGTACGCGCGCCAGCTTCTGGCGCAGCGCGGCGGGTCGCAGCAGGTCGCCCATGCGGATGCCCGTGCGCCAGGCGCGATCGGCGTAGGCCGGCCCGATGCCGCGCCGTGTGGTGCCGATCCCACCCTTGTCCAATCGTGCTTCGGCGGCCCTGTCCAGCTCCACGTGGTACGGCATGATCACGTGCGCCGCGCGGCTGACCCTCACGCGAGAGGCATCGATCCCGCGCTCCTCGAGCATGGCGATCTCGTCAAGCAGGATCCTGGGGTTGACCACCACACCGGAGCCGATGATCGGCGTGATGTGTGGGTGCAGCACGCCCGAGGGCACAAGGTGGAGCTTGAAGACCTCGTCGCCGACGACGACCGTGTGGCCGGCGTTGTCCCCGCCCTGGTAACGCACCACGAGCGAAACGGAGGCAGCCAGAAGATCGGTGGTCTTGCCCTTGCCCTCATCGCCCCACTGAAGCCCGACGACCACGGTGGCCGGCATCAGCGGCCGGCCTCGACGCAGGGACGCACACGGAGGTCCGGGCCCGACCGGAGCGGGGTACGAAGTGCTGCTGACGGCCCGGCGTGCGCCGGGCGGGACCCCTGGGCGAAGGTGCGCTGCGGCCTCACAGGACCGACGCAGCCCCTTCCTCGAGCAACGGCTCCTCCCTCACGGGATGCGGGCGAGTGCCCGCGGGCTTCGTAGGGTCGGATGATAGCAGCGACTACCGGCCGGGCGAGTAGCCTCAAGTCCCCTTGGCGATATGGCTGCCGTTGTCAGGCCTCCGGTGTCGGCGCACTCGAGTGCGCCGGAAGCCCGGTCACTTCGCGGACCTCCTCGGCGCGGGCGCCCTTCGGTGCGGGCCCGGCGAATCCGACCAGGATCGCCACCACTGCCATCAGCACCGCGATGACCAACTCGATCGACATCCGTTCCGCCCTCATACGTTCGCGCTCTGATTCGTGGTGAGCCGCCGGGAAACGGTCGCGTAGGCCGACCCTCTCTCAGGACGCAGGAACGGCCGCTTGTGTTTCGGTCGCATTGCATCAGTTTCGCTGGCGTTCCGGGTCTGCTGGCCATCCACGCCGGTCCGCTGGCCGGTTGCCCAGCGGGGCGCACAGGACTAGCATGTCCAGACCGCAGGCCGGACGCCTATCGGGGGGACGGGCGCGGGTAGAGGAGGGTGGACATGAGGCGCACCGTCACGACGCTGATCGTCGCGACCGGCCTGCTCGTCGGGCTGGTGGCTACCGCCAGCGCGGCTCCGCGACCAGACGGTCTGGGTCCGCAGGATCTGCTGCCGGATCTGAAGATGGCCAAGCTCTACGGCTTGGACCTGGTGGTCGCCCCCAACGGCCGGAACCGCCTGCGCTTCGGGACCATCGGCTGGAATGTGTGAGCGGGTCCGTTGGAGGCGCGCGGCACCAGGGTCGACCCAGCGGACGAGTCGATGCTGGTCAAGCAGCGGATCCGGCAGTCGGACGGGACATGGCGAACGCGGGCCACGCCAGCAGTCATGTTCTACTCGGGCGACGGCCACGACCATTGGCACATCCGCCAGTTCATGCTGCTCAACCTCTACACGCCCGGCCAAGGCGGCGGCGACGTATACGGCCTGCGGAAACTTGGTTACTGCTTGCTTGACGCCAGGCGGATGCCGAAGCCGCCGCCAGGCACCCCGATCTCACCCGTTTACCCTGGTGGAGCTTGTGGCCACGCTGACGACACGAAGCTCCGCACCGGGCTCTCGGTCGGCTACGGAGACGACTATCCGCCCGCCTTCGCGCACCAGTGGATGGACATCACTGGCCTGGCACCGGGCGACTACCGCATCTGCTCCACGGTGGATCCGCTCAACGACTTCGTCGAGGCCCGCGAGGACAACAACCAGCGCTGGACGGATGTGCACATCGACATCGCGGCAGACCAGATCGAGGTCCTGGCTACGGCGGTGGGCGCCTGCGGCCCGACGGTGCCCTGATGGTCTCGACACGCCGCGGCATGGAAGACTGATGCCGCTGGGGGGCACGGCCGGGGTCGCACTGCCTGTGTCGTAGGTGCCAAGACGGACTTGGCCAGCCACAGTTCACGATCAGTGAAGCGGAAGCTCCTCACCCGGGTCTATCGACCATCCGGTGGTTGCCTGGCTGGGTTAGGGCCACGATCGCCGTCGAGTAGCGCGGTGAAACGGCCTTTGGTGCGCCGCCGCGGTCGCTGACCCCGAAGTGAGGCTGTAAGAAACGGCGGGTACGGGAGGGGGCACCGCACCCGCCGGAGGGATGAGCGAGGTCAGGCCGCGAGCGCTTCGGCCGCTTCCTGCTCTTCGTCGCTGGTGCCCTCAGCGGATGCCGCGGCAAAGGCATCTGCCTCGGCCCCATCCACCGGGTCGATGCCCATCTTCTGGGCTTGGGTCTGGAGCGATTCGGCCGCTGACTCCACGGCGTAGTCCTTCTTGCGGCGTCCGGAGAGCATCTCCACCGAGGCCGCCACGACCTCCGTCTTCCAGTGGCGGATCTTGTGGTCATCCTCCCACTGGCGCGTCTGGAGCCGTCCTTCCAGGGCCACGAGTTGGCCCTTGCCCAGGTACTGCCCGCAGATCTCGGCGAGCCGATCCCAAGTCACGATGTTGTGGAACTCGCTCTTCTCCGCTCCGCCGCGGTACTCGTTCGTGGCGATGGAGAACTGGGTGACCGTCTTGCCACTCGCCAGTGTGCGGAGCTCAGGGTCGCGGGTCAGGCGACCTGTGAGCAGGACTCGATTCATCTCGACCTCCCTGGGCCTGCGCTTCAGGCGCGGCCCTGCGTCAACGGCGGACGGCGGAACGGACCGGCGGGTCG
>JALZLQ010000253.1 GCA_030858605.1 Chloroflexota bacterium | reverse complement strand
GGATAGAACGGCAGAAGCCAGATGGCCGTCACGCCCAGGTCCTGCAGATAGTCCAGCTGAGCGGTCAGTCCCCGGAAGTCGCCCTGGCCATCACCGTCGCCGTCGAAGAAGGCGCGCACGTGCAGCTCATAGATGATGGCGTCCTTGAACCAGAGCGGGTCGGGGGTCGGGCCGCTTTCGTCCAAGCCTCCCGCCGCGGCCGCGGGTGCGCTGCGACGGCGTACCTTGACCGTCATCCGTACGCCTCGAACTGCGACTCCGTGCGCAGGCGACGCACGGCGAAGACGTGCGCCTGTGCGTGACCCGGCTCCAGCTCCACGCGGTTGCGGGCACCCTGCCACAGGTACGTCTCGTCGGTGAGCAGATCCTGGACCTCGAAGGGTGCCTCCGCATCCAGCCCGAACAGATCGAGCGGCACCTCCAGCGTCCCGGCGTGCCCCGCACGCGCATCGAGGTTGACGACGGTCAGCACGATGTCCGAGCCGTCCTCGGTCTGCTTCGAGTAGGCCAGCAGCTGAGGGTCATCGATGGGATGGAAGCGCAAGCGCTCATTCGACTGGAGGGCGGGGTGCGCCCGACGGATGGCGTTGAGGCGCGTAAGGAGGGGGCGCAGCGAATCCGGTTGCGCCAGATCCCAGTGGCGCTGCTGGTACTTCTCCGAGTCCAGGTACTCCTCACTGCCGGGCTCGCGCGGCGTCCCCTCCAGCAGCTCATACGCCGGGCCGTAGATGCCGTAGTTCGCGGCCAGCGTGGCGGCCAGCACGACACGCGCCTCGAACATCGGCCGGCCGCCCAGCTGGAGTGTCTCGTGAAGGATGTCCGGCGTGTTCGGCCAGAAGTTCGGACGGAAGAACTCGCTCACCTCGGTGGCCGTGAGCTCGGTGAGGTATTCCGTGAACTCCTCCTTGGTCGTGCGCCACGTGAAGTAGGTATAGGACTGGGTGAAGCCGAGCTTGGCCAGCCGGTACATCACCTTGGGTCGCGTGAAGGCCTCGGCGAGGAAGATGAGCTCCGGATGGTCCGCCTTGAGCCGGCCGATGACCCATTCCCAGAACCCGAAAGGCTTGGTATGAGGGTTGTCCACCCGAAAGACACGGACGCCCTCGTCGATCCAGAAGGCCATCACGCTGTGGAGCGCCTCCCACAGCTCCCGCCAGCCATCGCTCTCGAAGTCGAACGGGTAGATGTCCTGATACTTCTTGGGCGGGTTCTCGGCGTATTGGATGGTCCCGTCGGGCCGGGAGCGGAACCACTCGGGATGCTCGGCGGCCCAGGGATGGTCAGGTGAGGCCTGGAAGGCGATGTCCAGCGCTAGCTCCAGCCCGTGGTCAGCGGCCGCTGCGACCAGGGCACGGAAGTCCTCCATGGTGCCCAGCTCCGGGTGGAGGGCGGTATGGCCGCCAGCCTCGCCACCGATGGCCCAGGGCACACCCGGGTCGCGGGGCCCGGGCGTGAGCGAGTTGTTGGGACCCTTGCGAAAGGCCCGCCCGATGGGGTGGATGGGCGGCAGGTAGAGGACGTCGAAGCCCATCTGGGCGACGTAGGGCAGCCGCGCGATGACGTCCCGGAAGGTGCCCTGCCGCTCGGGGTCGGGCGAGGTGGAGCGCGGAAACAGCTCGTACCAGGCGGAGAAGCGGGCCCGCTCACGGTCGACCACGACGGGCAGCTCCGGCTCGGCCACCGTGGCATGCGCACGGTCGGGATAGCGCTCCATGAGCTCGATGAGGATCGGATCGAGCGCGGCCCGAGTGCGTTCTTCCTGGCTGGTCGACGGGTCGGCGAGGCGTGCCGCGGCCTCGGCGAGCAAAGCAGCGTCGCGTTCGGGGGTGGACCCTCCACCAGCCGCTGCCGTGCGGCCGCCGGCTCGAGCCTCGGCGGCGGCCACCAGCTCCGCCCCGATCTGCAGATCGACCGCCAGGTCCTGCCCCGCCTCCACGCGACGTCGGAGATCCCGCGCCCAGGAGCGAAAGCGGTCGACCCAGCCCTCCACCGTGTAGAGGTACCGGCCCGGGCGTCCGACGGTGAAGCTGCCTGCCCAGCGATCATTGCCATGCTGGTGCGGCTGCATCGGCTCGGCGGTCGCCCGGGTGGCCTCCTCCGCTCTCCAGAGAAGGCGGACGGAGAGCTCGTCGTGGCCGTCGCTGAAGACGTCCGCCTCGACTCGGATGCGGTCGCCCGCCACTCGCTTGATGGCGAAACGCCCGCGCTCGAGCTGAGGCGTGATCGCCTCGATGACCACGCGCTGACGTCCGTCCTGGCTCAAGGCTCTCCTCTCTGGCCGTCGGGCGGACCGATCCGCCAGCCGGCAGCGGCGACGCGCGCCTTGAGCTCCTCGGCGGCCCCCAAGCGGTCGGCCGCTCGGTCCTCGTCGCCTTCCACCCCGTCCACGGCATCGCGCACGCTCAGGACGTCAACGAAGCCCTCGAACGCGTCGCGATCCACGTACGTCTCTGCCTGCCACTCGTTGGCGCCCAGGGCCAGCCGCACCTCGTCATCAGCGAGCCACTCGGCGGGCGGGAAGGCTGATGCCCCGGTAGGCAGCGCCGCCAGGGCAAGAGCGAACCGGATGCCACTTCGTCCTTCCTCCTCAGTCAACCGGAGCGCGGCCCCGGACCCCAGGAGCAGCGGTTCGATCCGCCAGGTGTCGATCCAGCCTGGCCCTGCGCGATCCGTGCCCAGCACCGCCTGGAGCGCGTCCAGG
>JALZLQ010000209.1 GCA_030858605.1 Chloroflexota bacterium | reverse complement strand
ACCGTGACCACCGCGCCGTCAGCCTCCAGGGCGCGCACGAGGGAGGCCCCGATGAAGCCTGCGCCACCGGTCACCAGGATGCGTCGGGCGGCGTTCGTGTCCCGGTCCTCCCGTCTTCTCAAGCGCGAAGCGCGCCGAAGTCTAGCAGCGGGCGATGACCTATCCTGCCTCGGCATGGCGGCGACCGATGATGTGAGCAGGAGCGCGGAATGGCCGCGGTCGCTCTCGTGGTCCGGCCGCGAACCGGCTGCCGTCCTCGTGCTCGTGGCCGCCTTCCTGGTCCTGCGCTCCTCCGGTCTGGGCGGTCCGCTGGCCGAGGCGTGGGCCGTGCTGGCTTCCGTTGTCGCGCTCATCTCGCCACTTGCCGGACTCCTGACCGCCGTGGCCCTGGGTCCCTTCGACGACTGGCCTGTGTTCGGGACGGAAGCCGGCGGGCGAGCCGCGCTGCTTGCCGCCATCGCGATCTCCGTCGGCGGCCGCGCGATGCTCGGCGCGTCGTGGTCGAGACAGCGGTGGGTCATCGGGACGCCGGTCGGTCTGACCATCGCGTCGGCAGTGGTGTTGCTTATCGGCACCGGCCTGGGCGTGGTCCATACCTGGCTCCGATTCGGTCCCGCCATGGGCTACCAGGCCGCGCAGTTGTGGGCCACGGGTACGGGCATGGCGCTGATCGTCTGCCTCATCGGCGTTTGGTTCGGGAGCGGCGGTGAGCGCAGGCCGGCGCTCGTGGCGGGTTTCGCGGCGGTCGCCGCGGTCGGCGTCGGCCTGCTGCATGAGGCGCTGCCCACGCTCATCCCGTCCTCGGCCCTGGCATGGCTGATCGTAGAAGACCGGGTGTTGCTCCGCCTGAGTGGCGTGATGAACGCTCCCAACTCCATGGCCATGCTCGCGCTGCTGCCGGCCTGCCTGATCGCCGCGTGGATGCTGCAACGACGATCGTGGAGGCCGTGGCTGGCCGGCTCTGCCGCGCTGGGGATGCTGGGCGTCGCAGTGTTGCTCACGTACAGCCGCTCGGCAGTCCTTGCCGTGGCAGCCGTGGCTGTCTCGTACGCTTGGTTCGTCAAGCGTACGGCGGCTCTGGTGATACTGGCCGTGGTGGTCGTGGGCGCTGCCGTGCTGGTGCCCATCTACGTCGACCAGCGCGCTGGAAACGAGCTGCCCGGCGCCGGCTTGAGCCTTCAGGACTTCTTCACGGCCGGCGACGAGATCCGGTCCGCCGGATGGGCGGCCGCCGTGCGCATGGCTCTGGACTCGCCGCTCATCGGACAGGGCTTCCGCTCATACCTCGTGCTGCACACGGAGTTCGGTGATCTGGACCAGACCGCGCCGCACAATGAGTGGCTGCGCCTCTACGCCGAGGAGGGGGTCATAGTGGGAACAGCGGGGCTTTTTTTCCTGGCGGCGGCGCTGATGGCCCTCTGGCGGGTGCGCGGTGCGCTGGCGCTTGGTGCCTTCGGGACACTCGTGGCCTACGCCATCATGGCCTCGTTCAACAACCCGCTGAACTATGCCCAGCTCAATGTCCCGGTCTTCGCTTTGCTCGGTACGGCCCTCGGGTTGGCGCTGCGGGCAGAGATCCGGGCGCCGCGGGCGGCGCGTTCCGATCGGCTCAGCGACCCTGCTGCTGCAGCATCGAAGGGATCGTCCGCAGCAGGATCTTGAGGTCCAGCCAAAGCGACCAGCGGTCGATGTAGTCGAGGTCCATGGCCACCCAGCGATCGAACAGCGGTTCGCGACGGCCTTCGACCTGCCACAGTCCGGTCACGCCTGGCTTCATCGACAGCCGACGGCGATGCCACAAGTCGTAGCCCGCCACTTCGTCGGGGAGCGGCGGACGCGGGCCTACCAGGCTCATCTCGCCGCGCAGCACGTTCCAGAGCTGAGGCAGCTCGTCGATGGATGTCCGCCGCAGCCACCGGCCGGTGCGCGTCTGACGTGGATCCTCGGACAGCTTGAAGGCACCACCCTCGATCTCGTTGAGATGGCGAAGGTCGTCCAGCTGTTCCTCCGCATCGGGCACCATGCTGCGTAACTTGAGCAGCGTGAAGGTCCGGCCGTGCAGGCCCACTCGCGTCTGGCGGAAGATGACCGGACCGCCGTCCACCAGCCGGACCAGCAGCCCCACCGCGATGAGGATGGGCGACAGGACGAGGAGTGCGAGCGAGGCGATGACGATGACGATGCCGCGCTTGAGAAGGAGCCCCACCGCCCGGTCCGGCCCGTAGACGTAGGAGACGACCGGCTGGCCATCGATCTCCTCCACGATCCCCCGTTCCATCGGCAGCCCGACCACATCCATGGGGATGCGCACGACTCGACCTATGGCTTCACAGACCCGTGTGATGGGCTCCACCAGGGACCACTCGGTGACTGGCAGGCAGATGGCCACCTCGTCAGCGACGTTGTCGTGAAGGACGTCGATGACATCCTCCACCGTGCCCAGCACCGGCCGCGTCACGACCAGCGGCGGGTCGTGTGGCTCTGACAGGTGTCCGATGACCTTCAGGCCGAGCGATGGATGACTCTCCATGCGATCAGCGAATTCCTGCGCCGCAGGGCCTGTGCCGATCACGAGCGAGTAACGGATGTTGCCGCCGCGCCGGCGGAGCCACTCGAAGCCACGCCGCAGAGCGATGCGCACGGCCAGAGTCAGGAACACCTGGGCCGGGAAAAGGGCCAGCAGGAAGATGCGGCTGACGTCGCTGAGGCGAAGCAGGAAGAGGATAGCGAAAGTGACCACGGCCATGACCACCGCCGAGCCCACGATGTCCAGCGCTTCGCGTCGGATCGACCAGCGCGTGCGCAGGCGGTACAGCCCGCGCAGCCAGAGCGTGGTGACCCAGCCGGTGGCGTAGACGACGGCCGCCAATCCGGTCAGGGCCGTTGCGCCGCCCATCACCGTGGTCCAGTCCCGGTCCCGGTCGATGAAACGCAGGCCAGCGACCAGCACGAAGAGAGCCGCCGCGCTGGCGACGTCCATCGCCATGAGGGCGACGCGCAGAGCGGCGGTGTGCCGTCTGATCACGGCCTGGGGCGCGCTTTCACGATCCGGCGGTGGGGCCGGTCGCAGGCTGTGGGGTCCACAGTACATTCATGACCAGCGACCCGGGCCGTATGCGCGCGCGGTGGTCGACGATCCGTTGCAACATCGTGTCGATGAGTTCCTGCGTCAGAAGATGGGGCTCCAGGCCCAGGGCCACCAGCCCGGAGCGCTTCGGATTGTAGTAGTGCTCCTCTGCCTCGAAACGGGGATTCTCGGCATGGACCACGGTCGCCGCGATGCCCAACTGCGCCGCCGCTTCTCTGACGCGCTCGGCCAGCTCGAGGACGGTGAAGGTCTCCGTGAACTGGTTGAAGACACGCATCTTCCCGCGCTCCGCCGGGTTGTCCACGGCCAGCGCCACGCAGGCCAGGGTATCCCGGATGTTGAGGTAGCCGCGCGTCTGCCCGCCCCCGCCATAGACCGTGACGGGCTCCCCAGCGACGGCTTGCACGCAGAAACGGTTGAGCGCAGTGCCGAAGACCTCGTCGTAGTGGAAGCTGGTGACGAGCCGGGGGTCGAGCACCGTCTCTTCCGTCTCCAGCCCATAGACCACGCCCTGATTCAGGTCCGTGGCACGAAGGCCCCAGACCCGGCACGCGAAGTGCATGTTGTGGGAGTCGTGGACCTTGGAGAGGTGGTACATGGAGCCGGGCGTCTTGGGGTAGAGGAAGGTGTGGCTGCGTCCGTTGTGGTCGACGGTGAGGTAGCCCTCCTCGATGTCGATATCGGGCGTACCGTACTCGCCCATGGTGCCCAGCTTCACGAGATGGCTGTCGGGCGTCAGATCGCGCATGGCGAAGAGCAGGTTGAGCGTGCCCACGATGTTGTTCGTCTGGGTGAA
Source organism: Chloroflexota bacterium (assembly GCA_030858605.1). Lineage (GTDB taxonomy): Bacteria > Chloroflexota > Limnocylindria > Limnocylindrales > CSP1-4 > Palsa-1032. The sequence continues at coordinate 1,975 of JALZLQ010000209.1, read as the reverse complement.
GGTGGCGTGTCGGACGTCGATCATGGAGTAGGGCGCCGAGGGCTGTTCGCCGTAGTGGACGATGGTGTCGGGCCGTAAGGACTCCAGAGTGGCGTGCACGAAGTCGGCGTCGGTCAGGTCCCCCTCGAACAGCTCCATGGAGCGTCCGGAGATCTCCTGCCAGATACGGACGCGCTCATCCAGCGAAGGGATCGCCACGAGCGGTTCCACGCCCAGCTCGCGCTCCCAGGCTCGCTTGGAGCCATTGTCCAGCACAGCTACGCGCGCGCCACGCTGCGAGAAGTGCATCGCCGTCGGCCAGCCCAGATATCCGTCTCCGCCCAGGATCAGGATGCGCTCGGTCACTCGGTCCGACCCCTTCGCTCTGCGATCGCCCAGATATCCGCCAGGGTGACCTCCAAAGGCGTGGTGGCGCGCCAGCCGACGAGGCGCTGGACGGCAGATGCGTCGCCGCGGATGTCCGGTGCGTCGTCGGCGCGCACGAGCGCTGGGTCGACGTGGATCTCTGGCTCGACGCCCGCGAGGCGACAGAGCTCCTCCAAGAGCCAGCGGATGGCGACCGATCTACCGGAGCAGATGTTGAGGGCAAGGCCGCTCGGTCCTCCGTCATGTGCTGACTCCAGAAGCCGCACATAGGCATCGACCACGTCGCGTACGTCGCTCACATCGCGGCGGACGTCGAGGTTCCCCACCCGGACCTGATGGGCCTCGCCGCGCGCCACGGCCGCCACTCGCTCGGTCAGGGCAGGGATCACGAAGACGGGCCGCTGGCCCGGTCCCGCATGGTTGAACGAGCGGGTCACGATGACGCGCAGTCCGTAGCGCGCCGCGTAGGCCAGGCCGACCGACTCTTGCGCTGCTTTGGAGAGGGCGTAGGGCTTGACCGGTCGCAGCGGCGCTTCTTCGGTGAGGGGCAGATCCTCGGCGGTGGGTGTGCCGTAGACATCGGCCGAGCCGCTGATGAGGATCAGTGGCGGGCGCGGCTGCTGCCGGGCAGCTTCCAGCAGGTTCACCGTGCCGCCCACGGTCACCCGGAACGCGTTCCCGGGATCGGTACCGGCGTCCGGTCCGAAGGCGATAGCCGCGAGGTGCACCACCGCGTCGGGCTCCGTGCGCGCGAGTGCGTCGCTCACCGCGCGCCGATCGGTGACGTCCAGGCGGGCCTCGGCCTCGAGCACTTCGTGGCCGCTCGCCTGGAGCGCCCGGGACAACCAGCGCCCCACGAACCCGGAGGCACCGGTCACCAGGACGCGCATCAGCCCACGGCGCTCGGCTGTGGCTCGCCGGCGCTCGGCTGTGGCTCGCCTAGCCTGGCCATGTCTGCGTCGACCATCATGTGCACCAGCCGCTCGAAGCTGACCTCCGGCTCCCAGCCCAGTTCGGCTCGCGCCCTGGTCGCATCGCCCAGCAGACGATCGACCTCCGCCGGCCGGATGAGGCTGGGATCCACGACCACGTGATCCTGGTAGTCGAGGCCCACGCGCGCGAAGGCGATGCGGCAGAGCTCCCGGACACTGTGGGTCTCGCCCGTGGCCACCACGTAGTCGCGCGGCTCGTCGCCCTGGAGCATCAGCCACATGGCGCGGACGTAGTCGCCCGCGAAACCCCAATCGCGCTCCGCGTCCAAGTTGCCCAGTCGCAGCTCTGCCTGGCGTCCCAGCTTGATGCGCGCCACCGCGTCGGAGACCTTGCGCGTCACGAACTCGTGCCCTCGCCGGGGCGATTCGTGGTTGAAGAGGATGCCGGAGACCGCGTAGAGGTCGTAGCTCTCGCGATAATTCACCGTGATGAAGTGGCCGTAGACCTTGGCCACGCCATAGGGGCTGCGCGGGTAAAAGGGGGTCTGCTCGTTCTGCGGCGCCTCTCGAACCTTGCCGAACATCTCGGACGAGGACGCCTGGTAGAAGCGCGCGTCCGGCTTGGCGAGGCGGACGGCTTCGAGCAGGCGGGTTACACCGAGAGCCGTGAATTCGCC
>JALZLQ010000188.1 GCA_030858605.1 Chloroflexota bacterium | reverse complement strand
GCAGATCTCGCGCACGCCCTGGAGGTAGCCGTCGGGGGGGATGAGGATCCCGTTGGTGCCCACCACCGGCTCGAGCATGAAGGCCGCGATGGTCTGCGGCCCCTCGAACATGATCACGTCCTCGAGGTCGCGCAAGCTCTCCGCCACGGGCTCGGGATCCTTGCGGCCCCACTTGTGCGAGTCGGGCACGCGCACGACGCCGGACACGCCGGTCTCCGCCGCCCAGCGGCGTGGATCGCCGGTGGCCACGATGACCTGACCCGTGGCGCCGTGGTACGAACGGTAGCGCGCCAGGATCTTGTGCCGGCCGCTGAACTGGCGCGCCAGCTTGATGGCGTTCTCGTTGGCCTCCGCGCCGCCATTAGTGAAGAAGCTCACCTCCAGGTCGCCGGGCAGCAGCTCGGCCAGCTTCCTGCCCAGCAGGGCGCGCGGCTCGGTGGCCATGAAGGGATTGGCGTAGGCCAGCTTCTCGGCCTGGGCCTTGATGGCATCGATGACGCGCTTTTCGCCGTGCCCGATGTTGACCGACATCAGCTGCGAGTTGAAGTCGAGGAAGCGCTTGCCATCGGGCGTGTAGAAGTAGACGCCATGGGCATGGTCGACCGGGATCGGGTCGACGTGAGACTGTGCCGACCACTCATAGAGCGAGTACTGCTTGGAGAGCGCGACGACCTCTTCTGCGCTGAGCGTCTCGGGCGCTACCTCGATGGCCATCTAGCGTTCACCTCTTTGCCTGGCGGTCGGGGGGATCCCTCTTGCAAGGGCCACAGTTTCGCACGGGCCGTGCTGGCATGACATGAGGGCCGCCCGCGGTGGGCAGCCCTCATGGATGGGGATTCGAGACCGGGCAGCCGTACCGGGACCACCGCCACGGACCGCACCATCCAACGTGGCGCTTGCTAGCATGGCCACTCCGTCACGGGGGTACACCGCGATCACCCGACTTTTATGGCGCGGCAGATCACCCGTCGGCCGCGAGTCGCGCGCCGGTCAGGGCTCGTCCGCGTACCGCAGTGGCTCTCGTCGCTCGTTGCTGCACCGCGACCCGTCGCCCTTCACCCGGGACTCGGGTGCCAGCTTCAGGCCGCTGGTCCTGGTCAACCTCTTAGGGCTCGTGGCGCTGGTCACCGGCCTCACCTACGTCGCCGCCACTACGGACGTCTTCTCCGCCGGCGCCGCGCTGGACGGTGTGCTCTCGCAGCTCGGCACGACGCTGGGACCGGCCGTGTCCGTGGGGCTGGGCACGGCCGTGGACCTGGCGGCGGGAGCAGTCCTCATGCGGATGATCCGCTGGTCGCCCTACGGATCCTTCGCGGAGGCGGCGATCTGGGGTCTCGTCGGGGCCATCGCCAAGGACACCTTCCTGCTTTACGGGCTGGGCAGCGTCGGCCACTTCGGTCCCCTTCCGCTGGCCCTGGTGGACATCGGTCTGCTCGGAACGGGGCTGTTGCTACGCCCGTTCGTGGCGACGCCCACAGACGAACAGGGCCGCAGCTCCAGGAGCTGGTCCCCGGCGGCCTGGAGCCTGCCACTCGTCCTCTGGTCGATCCCGCTGGTGCTCCAGCTCGCGTCCCCGGTGGTGCCCTTCATGGATGTGCTGCCAGACCACGTGGCGCCCATCGAGCACCTTCGGACGTACGCCACACAGCCCGGTCTTGGCGTCTCACCCTCGCCGGTCTACTCGCCGTCGCAGGTGTCGCTGGGCTACCTCGGGCTGGTGGGCTCGATCACCACGCTGACGGGACTCCCGGCGGCGCTCGCCGTGGCCGCATTCGCTCTGCCGCTGAGCGTCCTGCTGGCCGCTGCGGGGTACCACCTTTGCCGCACCTTGGCTGGCACTTCCGCGGCGTACTGGTCGCTCCTCACGGTGCCGCTCACCTTCGCCTTCCTTCGCCTGCCCGATGCGCGCGCGAGCGTGCTTGCTCTGCCCGTGGCTACTGCCGCCATCTGCCTGACCCTCCCGGCAAGGACGGACCGTCAGGGCGCGGCCCAGCTCAGCGGTCGCTCGCGGCCCCTGCTCATGGCCGCGGCCACCGGCGCGACCCTCCTGGTGCACCCCATC
>JALZLQ010000155.1 GCA_030858605.1 Chloroflexota bacterium | reverse complement strand
CCGTCAAGGGTGGCGACTATCTCGTTGACCAGGACGCGGCGGAGATCCTGGCGCGCGAAGCCATCGACACGGTCATCGAGCTGGAACACCTCGGCCTGCCCTTCAACCGGACGCCTGACGGGAAGATCGACCAGCGGCGCTTCGGCGGCCACACGCGCAACTACGGCGAGGCGCCCGTCCGGCGCTCCTGTTTCGCGGCCGACCGGACCGGCCACATGATCCTCCAGACGCTCTACCAGCAGTGCATCAAGCACGGGGTGCGCTTCTTTGACGAGTACCACGTGGTCGACCTGCTCGTCAACGGGGGCCTGACGCGCGGCGTGGTGGCCTATCGCATCGCTGATGGGGAGCTCCACGTCTTTCGCTCGGGAGCCGTGCTGCTGGCCACAGGCGGCTTCGGTCGCATCTTTCGCATCACCTCGAACGCCCACGCGCTGACCGGTGACGGCGTTGCGCTGGCATATCGGCGGGGCGTGCCGCTGGAGGACATGGAGTTCTACCAGTTCCATCCGACGGGTATCGTGGGCATCGGCATCCTGCTCTCCGAAGCCGCGCGAGGGGAGGGGGGATACCTTCGCAACGGGGACGGTGAGCGCTTCATGGAGCGTTACGCACCGACGCTCATGGAGCTGGCCCCGCGGGACATGGTGAGCCGTGCCATCTACATCGAGATACGCGAGGGTCGCGGCGTGGAAGGCAAGGACTACGTGCACCTTGACCTGACCCACCTGGGCAAGGACCTCATCGATGCCAAGCTGCCCGATATCACCGAGTTCGCCCGCGTCTACCAGGGCATCGAGCCCATCACGCAGCCCGTGCCCATCACCCCGACGGCGCACTACGCCATGGGCGGCGTGCCCACCGACATCGAGGCGCGGGTAGTGGTCGATGATCGCAACACCGTCCTGCGCGGCCTCTATGCCGCCGGCGAGTGTGCCTGTGTCAGCGTGCACGGCGCCAACCGTCTGGGCACCAACTCGCTCATCGACATCCTCGTCTTCGGTCGCCGGGCCGGTCGATCGATGGCGGCGGACGTGGCCGGAGCGGGCCTGCCGGAGCTCGCGCTCGACGCGTCCGAGCCCGTGCGCGAGGAACTCGAGGCGCTGCGGACTCGCGCCCACGGGGAGAACGTAGCCCACATCCGTGCCGAGCTGGCCGACGCGATGATGGAACGCTGTGGCGTCTTCCGCACCCAGGAGGGACTGGATCAGCTGACCGGAGAAGTCCGCGCACTGCGCCAGCGTTACCGCAACGTGTCCATCGACGACCGGGGGCGCGTGTTCAACACGGACCTGCTGGAAGCGCGCGAGTTGGGTTATCTGCTGGACTGCGCCGAGGCCACCGTGGCGGCTGCCCGCGCCCGCACCGAAAGTCGCGGCGGCCACTATCGTGAGGATCATCCCGAGCGCGACGACGTGGAGTGGCTCAAGCACTCGCTCGTCTACCGAACGGACGGTGACCCGGAGATCCGCTACAAGCCCGTGACCATCACGCGCTTCGAGCCCAAGCCCCGCACTTACTAGCCTGGAGCGACATGCAGGTCGAACTGCGCATCCTTCGCTACGACCCCGAGCGGGACAGGAAGCCTCACTGGGAGTCCTACACCGTCGAATCGGGCCCCATGGATCTGGTGCTCGACCTGCTGCACACGGTGAAGTGGGAGCAGGATGGGACGCTGACCTTCCGGCGATCCTGTGCGCATGGCGTGTGCGGCTCGGACGCGATGCTCATCAACGGGCGCAATCGCCTGGCCTGCAAGATCCGCGTCGACCAGGTGGGCAAGAAGATCTCCGTGGCGCCGCTGCCAGGCTTCGCCGTCATCAAGGACCTGGTGGTCGATATGGAGGACTTCTTCGCCAAGTACCGCTCCGTGCTGCCCTACCAGATCGACGAGCGTCAGATGCCCGCCCGGGAGCGCCTCCAGTCGCCGGCGGATCGCGCCCGCTACGACGACACGACCAAGTGCATCATGTGCGCGGCCTGCACGAGTTCGTGCCCATCGTTCTGGGCCAAGGACTCCTACGTCGGGCCGGCCGCCATCGTCAACGCCCACCGCTTCATCTTCGACTCCCGTGATGAAGGCTCGGACGAGCGACTGGAGATCCTGGCAGACAAGGACGGCGTATGGCGCTGCCGGACAATCTTCAACTGCACCGAGGCCTGTCCGCGCGGCATCGACATCACGCGGGCCATCCTGGAGGTCTCTGGCGCGATCGTGGACCGTCGCATCTGAGCAAGCGGGCGGGCACGGGCCTGCGTCGGGTGCTCATCCGGGCCGACGGCGCCGCCCGCGGCAATCCTGGGCCGGCATCCGCTGGCGCGGTCCTCATCGACGCAGATCTGCCGGGAGCTAACGACCCGGACGCGCCACCCGTGGCGGTCATCGCGAGACCCCTTGGCATCCGCACCAACAACTACGCCGAGTGGACGGCGGTCGTGCTCGGTCTGGAGCGCGCCGCGGAGCTGGGTGCCAGCGAAGTCGAGCTGGTGCTGGATTCCAAGCTGGTCGTGGAGCAGATAAGCGGCCGCTGGAGGGTCAAGCAACCGGCGCTCATCGCCCTGCATCGACAGGCGAAGACGGCGCTCAAGAAGTTCAGCCGCTGGAGCGCGCGGCACGAAGGTCGAGCCTCCAACCGCGCGGCCGACGCGCTGGCCAACCTGGCCCTTGACGATCCGGCGGCGGCACGGCGGGCTGAGGCTGCCACGGCCGGACCGGGCGGAGCCGGAATGGGCCGAGCCGGCGAGGTGCAGGCTGGGCTCTGGTCCGAAGGGGCTGTGCCGGTCGGGCGGTCGGGGTCGGGACCTCCTGCAGGCCGCGGGAAGTCAAGTGGCTCCGATCCGGACCCAGAAGCCTGGATCTGCGCGAGCTGTGGTGTGCAGTACCCGCTGTCGCTGGAACCGCCCGCGGACTGTCCAATCTGCGAGGACGATCGGCAGTACGTGGGCTGGGATGGCCAGCGCTGGACGACGATGAAGCAGCTCGTTGTGACCGGGCATCAGAATCGCTTCAACGACGAGGAGCCCGGCCTGGTGAGCATCGGCACGGAACCGAAG
>JALZLQ010000141.1 GCA_030858605.1 Chloroflexota bacterium | reverse complement strand
GTGGAACGCCTGACTACGGCCATCCGTGCCGCGGCCGCCTTCGGACAGGTGCCCTTCGAGATCCAGGAGACCGAGGTCCTTGGGGCGCAGGTCACGACCATCGCCGCAGTGAGCGACCCGGCCATGCCACTTCCAGACGATCTCCCGTTCGAGCCGTCGCTGAGCTATGGCATCCATGACGGGATCTTCTACCTGGGGGTCGGCGACTTCGTCCCGGGGGCGATCCAGCAAAGCGCGACCGACTCCCTGGCCGGCGATGCGGATTACGCCTCTGCGTTGGAGGCAGCCGGTGGTGCGACCAACACCGGGGTCCTGTACCTCGACCTGGCCGCCCTGCGCGTCCTATTCGAGGCGTCCATCCCGGATGAGGAACGGGCCGCCTACGAGCTGGAAGCCAAGCCCTACCTCCAGGCTCTCGACCGATACATCACTGTCGGGACCATCGATGACGGAGATCTCTCTGCGCGCGCCCTGCTCTACGTCGAGTAACCTTAGCCTCGTCGAGTACCCTTGCCCACCGGCGCCGGTAGCTAGCCCCATCCACATCCGACAGGAGGTCCCTCAGCCCGTGGCAGTCCGCATCCGTCTCACCCGTGTCGGTGCGACCAAGAAGCCCACCTATCGCTTCGTCGTGTCCGACAGCCGAAGCGCCCGAGACGGTCGCTCGCTCGACACCCTTGGCCACTATGACCCGCGCAAGGATCCGGTCGAGATCGAAGTGGACGCTGAGAAGGCGACCAAGTGGCTGGGCAACGGTGCTCAGCCGTCCGAGACGGTCGCGCGCCTGTTCCGGCGCGTGGGCATCCTGCCTGACGTGCGGTAGCCGGAGATGTCAGCACCCGAGCTGGTCGCATTCGTCGCGCGCTCCCTGGTCGACGACCCGGACGCTGTGTCCGTAGAGGTCCACGACGAGGGTGGCGCCACCGTCATCGAGCTTCGTGTCGCCGAGGGCGACATGGGCAAGGTGATCGGCCGCAACGGCAGCGTGGCCAAGGCACTCCGGACACTCCTGAAGGTAGTCGCCACGCGCCAGGGAGAGGACATCTCGCTGGAGATCATCTGACGACGTGAGCTCCCCAGAGGGCGTGAGCTCCCCAGAGGGCGTGAGCTCCCCAGAGGGCGCGAGTCCGGCCGAAGCGACCCAGCCTGCCACGAAGCCTGTCGAGGAGGCGTCTGCTGAGGACGGGCCGGCCGCTGCGGAACGGCTGGCCGTGGGACAGGTGCGAGGGGTGCATGGTCTGAACGGAGCGCTGCGGGTCGAGATCCTCAGCGACGACCCCACGCGTTTCGCGGCCGGCAGCCGTCTGTATCTGGAGGACTCCGCCCGGATCCTCACCGTGGCCTGGGTCCAGGACGACGGCCCTGGCCTGCTGCTCCGCTTCGAAGAGGTGACCTCACGCGAGGCGGCCGATGGCCTGCGCGAGCGATATCTCGAGGTACCGCATCCGGCCCGCCCACTACCTGAGGGTGAGTTCTATTGGCACGAGTTGATGGACGTGCCCGTTCTGGCCGATGACGGCGAGGTCCTGGGCAAGGTGGCGGATATCTTCCGAGCCGGTGGAGGAGAGATCCTCGTCGTGCGCGGCGGTCGCCACGGCGAGCTCCTGGTGCCCACCGTGAGAGCCGTGGTACGAGAGCTGGAGCCACGTGCCGGGCGGATCGTGGTGGACCGCGAGGCGCTGGGTCTGCAGAAGGATCCGGTCGCGCGGCGACCCCGAGGTAGACGGACGACGCGTGCCCTCAGGCGCGGCGTTCCTGGTCCGGTTGCCCAAGCGGATCCCGGCACTGCCACTCCGCACGACACGACTCCGGACCGGCCAGGGATGGACGGCGCCCAGGCCGAACGGATGGACGAAAACGCCACGACGTGAGCCTGCGCATCGATGTCATCACGCTCTTCCCGGGCATCTTTCCCGGGCCTTTGGCCGAGAGCATCCCAGGGCGCGCCATGGACCGCGGGCTGGTCGAGCTCAAGGCGCACGACCTGCGCCGATGGGGCCTCGGGCGGCACCGCAGCGTGGACGACTATCCCTACGGCGGAGGGGCCGGCATGATCCTGCGACCGGAACCCATCGCCGGGGCTCTCGCCTCGCTCCGGGAAGCTGGCTCCACGTCCGTGCTGCTCGATCCGGGCGGCCGTCCCTTCGACCAGCGGATGGCGCGCGACATGGCCTTGTCAGGGCATCTGATCCTGGTCTGTCCCCGCTATGAAGGCGTCGATCACCGGGTTCGCGCCATGGTCGATCTGGAGGTCTCGATAGGCGACTACGTGCTGTCCGGCGGCGAGCTGCCGGCCCTGGTCATGATCGACGCCGTCGTACGCCTGGTACCGGGCGTCATCGACGCCGCCTCGCCGGTCGAGGAGTCGTTCAGCGAGGGCGTGCTCGAGTATCCGCAGTACACACGCCCGGCCGAATTCGAGGGCCAGGCCGTGCCGCCCGTCCTGTTGAGCGGCCATCACGGCGAGGTGGGCGCCTGGCGGCGCGAGCAGGGTCTCGAACGGACCAGGCGGCAGCGTCCCGACCTGCTTCCGCAGCCGGGAGACACCGATCCCTCGTGAGGCCCTGCTATACTTCCGCCCGTTCCGATCCCGTGCCGTCATTCGGCATCCGCGCCCGTATCGACGCGCGCCGTGACACAGCCCGCCCCCCAGATCCTCCAAGCACGAGCGAGATGACACTGTGACCGTCCTCGACGAGATCGTCGCCGATCAGATCCGTACCGATCTCCCAGAACTCGCCTCGGGCGACACCGTGCGCGTCTCGGTCAAGGTGGTGGAGGGGACGCGCGAGCGCATCCAGGTCTTCGAGGGCACCGTGATGCGGCTGCGCGGCGGAGGCATCGATCGCTCCATCACAGTGCGCGCACTGCGCAGCGGCGTCGGCGTGGAGCGGACCTTCAAGATCAACTCGCCACGCATCGACAAGATCGCGGTCGTCCGCCATGGGGTCGCGCGGCGGGCCCAGCTCTACTTCCTGCGCAAGCGGGTGGGCAAGGCGGCCACGCTTCGCGAGCGTCGCGGCTGACCTGCAAGCAGGCCGGTGAGATCCGTCCCGTAGTCCAGGCTCACCCGTCGAACGTCCGGCCGGTCGGCCGGATCCGCACGGGTCCCTTGGGACGCTCCTAGAATGGTCGCGTGACGTTGCCGGTCCCCCATCTCCGCGCTGAGCGCCGCCTCTGGCTGGAAGGCAGGCGCCGAGTGGTGGGCGTGGACGAGGTCGGATTGGGGGCCCTCTGTGCACCGGTCGTGGCGGCGGCTGTCCTTGTCCGACCAAACTGCCACAAGATCCCCGGGGTACGCGACTCCAAGACGATGTCCGCCCGACAGCGCGAGGCCGTGGTAGAAAGGATCAAGGACCGGGTCGAGGCCTGGGGAGTGGGTGCCGCCTCAGTGGCGGAGATCGAGCGCCTCAACATCTACCACGCTACGCACCTCGCCATGCGCCGTGCACTGCGGCGTATCCAGGACTATGACCACGTGCTCGTCGACGGCCGCAAGATCGTGGGATTCGAGGATCACGTGGGGCCGTACACGGCGATCGTGGACGGCGACCAGTCGTCCTACGCCATCGCGTGCGCCTCGGTCATCGCGAAGGTCACACGGGACCGGCTCATGTCGCGCCTCGCCCTGCGCTATCCGGTCTACGGGTGGGAGCACAACGCCGGCTATACCACGCGCCATCACGTCGAGGCGCTGGCGGAGCACGGTCCGTCCGTATTCCATCGGCGGACGTACGCACGCATCAGGACGTTGCTGGAGGGGGATCAGCTGGCCCTGGAGCTCGATGTCGATCTCGATGCCGTGCTAGAGGCCGAGACCGTCGTGGGACTCGGTCCCGACGCCGCGCCCGGTCCCGACGCCGCGCCCCGGGCCGGCACCGCGCTCGAACCGATGCCTCTTGGCGCGCTGGTGCTGGGGAGATAAGTCCAAGACAAGTCGCGACGGGTAGGGTGCGTCCGAGATGCCTCCCAGACACGATTCCTCGGAACCCGCCAGAACCACCTCCTCGGACCCCTCTCGAACCGTCCGGACACCGCGTCGTCGGCTGGGAGACCTGGCCGAGAGTCTCGTCGCGAACCATCTGGCAGGACTCGGCTGGACGATCCTCGCGGCCGGAGTGCGTGTCGGCAGGGACGAGCTGGACCTGATCTGCCTGGATCCGGGCACGGCGCCCACGCTCGTATTCGTGGAGGTGCGCAGCCGCTCCAGCTCTCGTTTCGGGGCGCCGGAGGAGACGACAGGCTCGGCCAAGATCGCACGCACCTATCGAGCCGCCTTCGCGCTCCTG